>CAUYYV010000036.1:0-16456 GCA_963577075.1 Phycisphaerae bacterium | reverse complement strand
GCAGGTCCTGTTTGTAGATGTCCAGGAACTTCTTGGTGACCGCCGATAGCAGCACGGACAGGTCCTTTTCCTCGGATCCGCTGATCTTGAGTTGCAGAAACGTCGACCCGGCCATCACGTTGGCCAACAACGTGTCGCTCAGGTCCTCGAACGCATCCTGGGCATTGGGGAAGGATTGGAACCAAGAGGTTTCGCGCAGGGCTGGATCTGAAAGCGCCAACTTGAGCACCGTTTCGCTGCGTATGTGCAGCACGAGGTTGCGCATGAAAGCGCGCATGGCATCGAGCCTGGTATCCGGCGCCTGAGCGTCGTTTGTCACGTCCCAGATGTCTTCCAGCGGTCCCGAGACCAACAGGCGCGCCTCGGAGGTGTACACGGGGATGAAGTTTTCGCACAAGATCGCAGACACGATGCCCAGCGTC
Organism: Phycisphaerae bacterium; assembly: GCA_963577075.1. Taxonomy (GTDB): domain Bacteria; phylum Planctomycetota; class Phycisphaerae; order Phycisphaerales; family Phycisphaeraceae; genus CAUYYV01. The sequence continues at coordinate 16,034 of CAUYYV010000036.1, read as the reverse complement.
AGGCCAACGACGACGGATATACTCAGCAGCCATATGTACTGCCGCAGCACGCGCACGGGATCCAGTGGAGTAAACCTGGTTATTGCGTTCCGGACCGGAGCAGGCTGGCCGGAGATCGGGGAAATTGGCGTTAAGGAATTCTGGCTCATCGGTTTCCTCGTTTTCTATTTCGGTTTACTTTTCCAGTTTCCGAAGGTGCTTCTGAACTTTATCACTAATTTCTTCATTGGGGCTATACGCCAACAAACGCATGGATTCCTTGAGCAACTGCAGCGCCTCATCCTCATCACCCTGCTCGTTTTGCTTGAGCAGCGCCTCAGCCAGATGCAGGCAGTTATCCGGAATCTTCATTAGTTCAACACTACTACGCAGCGTGTCGATCGCTTGTTTGTTGCTTCCCTTCTGAAAATATATCCATCCAAGCGTGTCGAGGATCATTGGGTTGTCCGGGGCCAATTCGGCAGCCTGTGTGGCGTGGGGAAGGGCCTTGTCCGGGTCTGCCAACTGGTCGTTGAGAATGTACGCCAAGTTGTTGAGAATCTCGACCTTATTGGGCATGTTCCAATCGAGGAGCCGCTCGTACGACTGGCGCGCTGCCTCGTAATCGCCGGTCTGGAACTGCGCGGTCGCGAGCAGGTAATCGAATAAGGCGCGTGTCGGCTCTTTGACAGGCACCTGGTCGTCGATGGTCCCCAGCCGCTTTTTTACCTGCTCGAAATCGCGGTCGTCATTCTCGTATTGCGCCAGCATCAGATTGACCGGCACGGAGTTCTGGTCAGACAATATCTGCGCCAGAATGGCCTGCGTCCGGCTGCGTCCGATCCCGCGGACCATGTGGCCATTTACGACCTGAAAATCCTTGATATTCTTGCAGGTGGCCAGCGCCAAGAGGTACTGGTCATTGGCTTGGTCGTTATTCCCCTGTGCGGCGTATGACCAGCCGCGCACCGAGTACATATACACCGGATTCTGCTTGGTCATCCCTTCGTTTTCCACGAACAACGCGATGGCCTTCGCCGGTTGCTTGGCCTCGATGTGGGTTGTGGCCAGATCGATCAGGTTCATATGGTTCGGTTCGATCTCGAAGACACGCTCCAGGTAATTACAAGCTATCCGCGGCTTCTGCTCTATCCGGGCAATGTACGCCAACATGCGCGGCCAGCGTACCTCACTCGGAAACAGATTTTGCGATTTGGTCAGCAGGACACGGGCCTTTTTAGACTCCCCAGCGGTGTTGTAAAGGACGGCCAGATCATACCGGGCGTCTCCTGACTTCCGGTCGTCGTTGATAATCGATATCAACTCAGATTTCGCCGATGACATATCCCCCATGCGGACAAGCAGCCTGGCCATGAGAAGCCGGGCGTCGCTCATATTAGGGTCACGTTCAAGCGCGCGGCTCGCCTGCTGGCGTGCTTCCTCCTCACGACCGCGGATCATTGACAGAATCCGCGCCCTAATAAAGTAAATCATGGCGCGCTGCGGATTGAGATTCTCGGCTTTATCCAGTGCTTCGAGCGCTCGGGGTGCATCACCCATCTCGGTCGCGACCATCGCCCCCAGTATGTACGTTGAGTCGTCGTGACCAAATTGATCAATCAGTTGGACGAGAAACTTATCCGCCTTGACCACCTGGCCGGTATAAACCATCAATTCAACGCATCGATAACCAACCGCCTTATCTTCAGGCAACGCCTTGGCAAGATCCTCATAAAGCTGCGCGGCGTATCCATATTTCCCTCGCTTATCGAGTTGAAGCGCAAGCTCGCGGGTGGCGGCCATCTTGGTGGGATCTTCCATCTTGGCCGCTTCCACATAGGCCTGCATTGAATCTTCCGGCAATCCTATCTTCAGCAGCATACGCGCCAGGGCGATCAGATCATCGGCGGTCTTGTCATCACCACGTCTCTTGATGTAGTCCTCAAGAATCTGCCTCGCCTCCATCTTGCGACCAGCTCGACGGGTGATCTCTGCGGAAACGATCATGTTAGACAACTGATCGTCACCATCGGCGATCAACTGATCAATGACCTCGCGAGCCTCGGTGTGCTTGTCTTCATCGGCAAGCATGTACGCCAGGTGGCGACGGTTATTGGCGTCCTGCGGATGTGACACCGCCAGTTCGCGCCGCTGGCGCATCGCCTCATCCTTGTTGCCGTACTTTGACAGGTAACGCAGATAGAAGTTGCGAATCTTGGCGTTTTCAGGCTGATATTCGACCGCCTTGGCGAGATAGTTCAATGCCTCGTCACGCTGGTCGAGTTTCTCGTGCGCGACCGCCAACCCCTCCAATGCGCGGATATTGTCCGGCTTCAACTCCAGAGATTCCTCGTAGGATTCAATGGCGTTGGACCACAACAATGCGCCGCGTTGGGCGTCACCGAGCATGCTCCAATACTGACTTTCCTGGTTGTACCGCTTGAGACCACTCGTGAACGACGTGATGGCCTCGTTAAAACGTTGTCGTGCAACCGCGATCCGCCCGTAGTAAAACGCTCCGCCGGCATGGTCAAAATTGGCCGTCTCAGCGCGACTGGCCAGGATGCGGGCAAACTCCCAGTCTCGCTCCTGCAGCGCTTCATCAAATTGGACATCCACCACCCATTGGGCACCCGGATATGATTGTTCTACTTTCTCTAATAAATCCGCCGCCTCGTCTGTCTTGCCGAAGCGGAGCAGGGTCCCGTACTTAAAATTATAGCGCAACAATTTGTTGGCATCGGTCGTGTCGGGCAACAGCTCGATGCGCCGTAGAAGAAACTCCAACTGCGTTATCTCGCCGCTGAGAATTCCCTCGATGCCATCCAGCCACACCCCTTTTGCGCCGGCCTGGCGGGCCTTGGCGACGTATTCAATCAGTATCTGCTTGTCATCCGTCGTATTCATAAGCAACTGAATCGCCTTCTGATCATCGGGCGACTTGGCGAGACGCTGTTCAAGCAACTGCCGCGCCTCTTGCTTCTTACCCGCCCAGATCAGGCTTTCCGCCTGAAAATGATCCGCGGAACCCGGGGCCACCCCCTCCAGCATTCTGACTTCTACCAGCAGATCCGCGACCTTATCGGTATCGTTTTGTGCCTTGGCCATTTCGAGCGCCAGCTGCAGCACCAACTTTTCATCGGGGTATTGTTTCCGGAAATCCTTGACGTATTGATCGGCGACGTTAAATTGCTTGTGCCTTATCGCCAGCCGAATCAACCTTTCATAGATCGGCTTCTTGTCCGGCCAATAATCGATAGAGAGTATTTTCTTATATATCTCCATCGCTCTTCCGCCCTGACCCATTCGCGCGAGTGCCGTAGCGCGCATAATCATGACTTCCGCTTTCGGCCGGGAGTACAACTTGTCGGCCTCGTCGAGAGCAACGACCGCTTCGACCCATCGATTCTGGAGAGCCCGCAACTTACCGAGCAATAGATAGTGCTCGGGATCCGCACTACCCAACGTTCCGCGCGCATCCTCAAGCAACCGATTGCATTCATCGAGATCCCCCTGCCTAGCGTCGGCGTCACTGGTCGTGCTGGCCAATTTCAATCTCAGGGAGACCTCGCCTAACACCGCACGATTCTGGGCGGTGGTCTGAATAAACGCCTCGATGGGAATGGCCTTGATTTTCGTCTCGCGGATTTCCCTGAACAGCGCCATGGCTTGCTCGTTCGCGTCATCATCATCACTGGCCGATACGGTACGCGCGTAGGAGAGTTTGAGAAGCAGGTCCTTCTTGTGCGCTTTGGACGCCACCGCGAGTAATCTGCGAATCCGCTGCAGGAATACAACCGCATCTGTTTCGCTCAACTGCTTGGTCTTGTCGGCGGTCACATCCGTCGCTGCGATCAACCTCCACATCCGCAGGTAGTCCCGGCGTGATCCCGGCGTGACGAGCAGACGCGCCTCGATGTCATTGACCGCCAAGCGAGCCTTCTGCATCAACTGGCGCGCCTTTTTGCCCTTTTCCAGTTCATGACACATCAAAACAATTTGTATGTAATCGAGTTGCCTCCCAATATCGTCGGGTGCGTTTTCGGCGGACTCTTGGGCAAAGTCCTGTGCCGTACGGCGAAGGAGAACCACCTGCTGCTTGTCCGCGGCACGATCTTGCTGCTCCATCCGCTTGGATTCCTCGACGTACCAGATAGCCAGGTGATAGGTACAGTCAGAGTCATCGGGGTGTAGGGCACGATAAGCGTCCAGATCGATCTTGGCTCGCGCCCTTTCCTCGTTGTTAAGGTTCAACCCACGGCGCAGACGGTTAACCTGAGCAATACCGCGATACTTTCCCGCTTCACGCATCGTCGGACTGACCTCGAGAGTGTGACTCGCAGCGTTGCCCATCTCAGCCCAGACGGCCAAGTGGTCCAGATGCTCTCCGAGCGTCATGTAAATCTTCATCAAGCGTGAAAATGCATCGGCATTACTCGGATCTTCGCGTGTAGCACGCTCGATAAGACCGTGCAGCCTAGCATAAGCCGTGCGCGCCTCGGCACCGTATGGAACCTTTATCTGGCTCCTGACGTCGTATAACTTGACAAGCAAATCGGCGCCGGGCGAATCGGCCTTGTTCACGGCCTTGCCGTATTCGCTTGCCGCGAGGTACCATTTTTTCTTGGCGACATATTCATCTCCCAGCACAATATGATCATCAACGGTCTTCCGGAACACCGCCCACACGCCACCGAGACTACCGACCAGCACGCTGACCACGACGATGAGAATGATGAGGAATCGCTTGTTGATTCGACCGTGCATGTTGGGCATCTCCTAAGGCTTGCGTTGGGGTCCGGCGGAATCCTGGTCCGACAAGAACGACGGATCGTTGACCTGTTGCCAATCTGGCAGGCACGCCATAATCTCGGGCATCATCCGTGAAATGAATCGCGAGGCGCATTCGACGGCGACCTGCTTGTCGCTGATGTCGGCCATGTTTATCTCGACCTTGCAGTAGTAGCTGTAGCGATCGGCAAGACTGAATCCTCGCAATCGCACGGCATCGGGAGTGGCAAAGGCCTGATTGTTTGCGACAAAGAAATAGACCACGCTGGAAATCGGTTCGTTGGCGGTCATCCGATATTGGAATATCGTGGCCGGGAACTGCATCCCGGGAATGTATACGCCCTCGGTATTGAGCGCGGCGATGGCACGTTTGGCGTGGGGTTGATAGTTATTGGCGGCGAGTTTTAGTTCAACGCGCCCAACGAACTCGCGCAGGCCACCACCGGCGGTGATGCACCGCTCGGCCACGTGCGGCACGGTGTCGGGCCGACCGGTGTAATACGCCATGTGCAGCCGTACCTGGCCGCCCGGTTCGTTGGCCGGCCAAGTGCGGTCGCGGTAGCGATAGCCTATGTAGTCATTGGTCTTGAGGTACTGCAGTTCCTCGGCCGACAGGTTCCGGTCTTCGTGAAAGAATTGCCAGTTTCCGAAATCACGGCGCAGTTCGTAGAGTTTGAGCCGTAGGGGAACAGCGGCCTTGAACATGACCACGTTGTTCGTATTGGCAATGGCCTCGAATCCGACCACCGCGGTCACCAGAATGCCGACGCTGATGCCCAATGCCATCGTTCCTCCGAGTGACACATGGGTCTGGCTCCGATCCGAATCGCCGGACTCGGATTCTTGCGGCGGAACGGCACGGGTCAAAACCCGACCCGTCAACAGCGCAACGATAATCAGCATCAACACGGCCACGACAAGCATTCCGATAGCAACCGATGTGGGGATTACAAACCAGAACACCTGCTTGTCATAAAACGCGACAAAGAACAGGCAGTACACCAACCCGACCAGCGAAGTCATCAGCGCACCGCTGAACAGGCCGGTGACAATGGGCCCGGCAGTGGCTCTCGGTTGAGTGGGGGGCGGGGAAAGGGCGGCCGGTCGGGCTACATTGACCGGTCCGTCGTGGATTACCAGTTTGTCGAGCACCCAGCCAAGCAGCAAGAAAAGGCCCGCAGCCGGGATGAGCATCAGCATGCCCACGAACGTGTGGAAGTCGCCCTTGGTCATTTTTTCGTCGACCATCAGCAGCAGTCCCAGCGTGACGACCCGGCCGACGTTGACTGTCAGAGCGATAGGCACGGTCATGATCATCATGATGCCACGCTGCCACCAGGTACGCCGGCCGATGAACGCCATGGCCACCCCCAGTGCGACGAACGCCATGAGCATGCGCAGGCCCGAGCAGGCCTCAGCGATTTGCATCGGCTTCCTGACCGGAATGCCGTCCTGCACGAAGAGCATCCATATCTGGTTGCCATTGCTGTCGATATCGAAATTGATCACCAAGCCCAGCAACTGAAGAACGAATGTGGAAGCTGTGGCGGCGATGTCCTGCAGTTTCTCAGCGACCGCATCCCATATCCGGTCAGACACCTTGATGAAGAAGGCAAGGTAGACAATCGGAAGCCAGAGAAAGCGCATCATGGCCGGGCCGAGCAAAAACAGGATCAGGCCGAACAGCGCCACAATCATCGCCATGCCCTGCACCATGTCGTTGCGGACCGGGTAGATGCCGAAGGCAAACCCTAGCATGCCGACAAAAACCAGAACCAATCCCGCCGGGCAAACGCGGCGCGGCGTGGTGGCCAACTGCTGACGACTCCGCCCCACGAAATAAAGGCTGATCAAGGGCACGACCAGAGCGTGCGACCAGTCGGGGCTCCACGGCTTGGCCCAAACGTGGTAGAGGAAGTCACTGAAATCCTTGCCCATCTCGCATGCCAGGGCAATGTGGACCATCCGGTTGATAAACGACCAGTGGAACCACAGAAACAGGACGGTCAGCGTGACGATCCACACCCAGCCGGCCCGAGTGACAAGTGTCCGGCGGGTACGTGCCGAATCAGACAGTCTGGTGATGGTAGCGCTGGTCATCCCTCACACCCGAATATTAAGCCTTCAACTTCTGCGCAAAAATACGGTCAGCCTTTTACCGGCGGCGCTGGCCGAACACGTCCTGATCAAAGTTCCTGTCGAGCACAAACCCGAAGCCGTAGCTAAAGCGGATTCCGGAGCGCGCCAGTGAGACGGGAACAGCCATAAAACTCGTACCAATGTTGATTGTGTCATCCGGCTTGAGAAAGATGTCCGGCTCGTTGCCGTTGATAATCTCCTTGAGATCAAGCCGGACGGTCGCTTCGTGAGTGCTGTCGATGCGCCTGGTCAGATCAACTCGATTGGCCGCACTGGTCGAACGCAACCCACCGGCGGAGGCGACCAACTGCTTCAACGTCAGGCGGTTTTCACCGGGCAACCCGTAAGTCCCCGGCCGGCCGACCGCGCCCATGAGATACACGTTACCGCCCGTTGGTGCCGGCACTTGAATGATGTCACCGGGTCTAATAATGATATTGTAGCGCAGGTCTCCCTTGCGCAACTTGTCAAAGGGCAACTCGATTACACGTTGCACGACCTCAGGCAGTTCCTTTTCTACAGTGTTGCCCCTCGGTGACGCATGTTCGATCGCCACGGCCGGTGAAGATTGATAAGCCTTGACCCATTGGCCCTGCTGGCCGCCTTTGCCCTGGACATACACATAATCCGGCGCCGCATCGGGCGGGTCGAGCACATCCTGCAAGTTCCTCGGCGGCACCATGCCGGAAGGATCGGGTGGCTGCTGGGAGTCCTCATCGTCGCCATTTTCGATAACGTTGATGATCATCTCGACAGCGTTGATCGCCGGTTCCTCCACCTCGATGTGCTGGGGTCTCTCGCCCTTGACCAGCCTGGCGCGACGGATAATGAACAGCCGCCGCACCTTGCCGGGAATGCCCCCGATCATGGCGGCGGCGTCGAGCATGGTGAAATCAGCCCCGGGAATCTGGTACCTGCCCAGTCGCACGCCGAAGGTCGGTTGCCCTATCACGCTGAACGTACGCTGCGTCTCTCTGCGCATAAACACACGGACCTTCGGGTCTTTGACATGACCCTGCTTGCGCGCCAGTTCGGCCACCATTTTCTCCAACTCGCCGATGGTCAACCCGTCAACCTTGATGTCGCCGAGGATATCGTGGCGGAATATGCCCATGTCGCTGACCCGCTCGGATACGCCGGCGTACGAACCAGACTCCACCAGGTTTTCCACGGCGATCGTAACCACGTCACCAATACCGATGACGTACTCGGCCGGCTCGGGATCGAGATCCGATGCCCTCACGGGCGTGAGGTTCGGTGGGTCCTCTTCCGCTTCCTCGATCACATCAAGCTTCTTAATAATCATGTGCGTGATGGGCGTTACTTCGTAATAGCCGTAGCCTGAGGGGTTGTCGAGATAGGTGTCTATCTCGCAACCGACGACGCTCGCCATGCATACCGACACGGCCAATAGCACCGCCAACTTTCGCGATGAATTCGTACTGTCATGAAAACTACACAATTCTTAATACTCCAGATTACGCATACAACGCTCCCGCTGGCGAAACGTTGGTCGATAAAGCACGTCAACTTTTTACAACATGCACAACCTTTATAATCTCGGCCCCCTTGCTTATCGGCCAACAGTACTCCGACATGACACTAGGTGGTCCTGATCGCGGTTAATACCCTTGGTACAAACCTCAATTGGAATCGGCCTGATAAAGGCATGTCCTTAGACTAGTACGGACCGTAACCTTATTGTTCACGAATCTTGCGTGGTTATCGACCCCCAGTCGAATCCACAGTTTGCCTGCCACGCAGAAACGGCCGGGCAGGAGTCCTTCATGGCCGCGATATTCGACAACGGCACCATCCGACGACGATTCAATTCCTACGGGAAGCTGGTGTGTTTGAGGCCGACCCTCCAGGTCGCCGTCCGCTAACCACCAAGACCGACGACACCCACCGGGGCCATGCCGAACCTGGCCCAACCCCGCCAGCAGTTGAACGGACCCCACCCCGTGGCACCGGGGCAACCAACGCCGCGGTGTCCGTGCGCCCGTACTCGATTCACCCAGATGGCTCGCCTCCAACACATGCCCAACAAGTGCGCTCCCTCGGCCCCGGAGGCCACGATCTGCAGCACCCCAAACCACAGCCGATCCGGCCCCAAACCCTCTTCGAGGATCATCCGTCGCCTGTCGGCTGATCCTTATACGAACCGACGCGGAGTCCGGATCGAATCGAAACGAATTTATATCAATGGGCCGCATCCGGAACGTTATCAGACTCAGCTCAGCCGGCCGCAGTGACCGACCGCCGAGCGGCGGCAACCGACCACTGGGCCGTATCGTGGAAAATCGCCCAATGGGCCGATCCCAATTGCTGACGCCGGATAGCCCGGCACGGGGTCCGCAGCGCCTCGCAGCGAATAAATGTCATCGACAAATCGCAGTGGATCCGCGGTTTGACTCCCAGGATATCCGCGTTGCCGTGCGTCCATGCCTCCCCCCCACGTGATGTACTTGCCCCGGTCGGCGCAGGCAGGCAGATCGTCGCCGGCGTACATCAGCCGGCCGGGGCCGACCAGATCAAGCAGGTACTCTGTACGAGCCATGCTCGCACACGACTCCCAAATCGAAATAGGCATTGGCAAGCGGCGCCGGCGCGTTCAAGCGGCGTCGCGGCGGGAATGTCCGTTTGCATCAGGCTCGCTCATGCCAAGCGCTTGACGATCAACGCCGTCAGATCGTCCACCTGCGGCGCCGCACCGGCGAACTGCTTGGCCTGCTCGACCAGGTGGGTGATGATCTGCGCCGCGGGCTGATCGCAATGGCGCAAGATCACCTCGCCTACACGATCCTGGCCGAATTGCTCGTCCTGCTCGTTCTGGTATTCGTAGAATCCGTCGGTCAGCAGCACGAGCATATCGCCCGGCGCCATGTCGATCGGATCGGGCCTCTTCATATCCAGATCTTCGACAATGCCCAGCGGCACGGTCGATGCGTTGAGCCAGTGGCACCGGCGATCGGCCATGGCAAAATGCAGCAGCGGACCTTGGCCGGGCGCGTGGTACAGGATCCGGTGTTGTTGTGGGTCGAGCATGCCGACAAAAGCGGTGATGAACCGGTTGGACGCCAGGTCCTGCGCCAGCTGGGCATTGGCGTGATACACCAGTTTGTCCAGATCGGCCGAGTACCGCAGGGCCATTCGCAACATGGCGCGGGCCTGCGTGACCGAAAGCGCCGGGCCAATGCCGTGCCCCGTGGCGTCGGCTAGCAGGATCAGCATCGGGGCGGCATCGTTTTCACTGTCGAGGGACACGATGTCGTAAATGTCGCCCCCGGTCTGGTCGGCCGGCTCGCTGAAATCGGCCAACTCATAGCCGGCGCAGGGCGGAAGCGTCTTGGGCAACACGTTCATCTGTATCTGCCGCGCGATGTCGAGATCGGCCTCGAGCTTGAGCTTTTCCATCCGATCCTCGATCAGCCGGGCACGCTGGATCGCCACCGCAGCCTGGCCAGCCAGTGCTTCGGCAATCCGCTCATCCAGATTGTCGAAGTGGGGCTTCTGGGGATTGAGCAGTTGCATCACGCCGACCAATTCGTCGTCCAGACCGACCAACGGGACGGCGATGAGACAACGCGTGCGATACCCGGTCTGCTTGTCAACATCGCGGTTGAACCGACCGTCGCCGTAGCAGTCGGGCACGTTGATGATCTGCTGATCACGAGCACACTGGCCGGCGATGCCCTGGTCAATGTTGAACCGGATCTCATTGACGCCGGTAGCGACCTTGATGAACAGCTCGCGTCGCCCGGCATCGTGGAGAAAAACCGTGCCGCGGTCGGCGCCCAGAACCTCGCGACCGACGTCGATGATCAGCGTCAGAAGTTCATCAAGATCGCACGGCGCCGCGAGCTTGCGCGTCACGTCGAGAAGGCGCATCACGGATCCGGCATCTAGCTGTTCCACCGTTTTGTCCGACATGGCGGCAATCAGTATGGCGATGCGCCCCGCGGCGGTCAATCATCGCGCGGGGCCGCCGCGACCACCGGCCGCGGGCGGATCTGCGTGACCGCCACCATCACGAAAATGAAGGCGAGCACCGCGACCTGCCGGCCGGTGATCTGCTCGCCCGTCAGTGCACCGGCAATCATCGCCACCGTCGGGATGATGTAACTGACCATGCTGGCAAAAAGAGGCCCCTCGTGTTGAATCATCGTATAGAACAGCAAGGTCGCCAACGCCGTGCACACCACACCGAGCACGATGACGGCGCAGGCCGCACCCACGACCGGCCCGTCCGTCTTGATCGGCTCGATGCCCGTCGAGATCAACGCCGTCGCAAAGGGCAGGAGCATGAGCACCGCCAGGCCTAACGTGGTGGCGACCAATGCAGTGGTCGGCACGTCGGCAAACCGTCGCTTGATATAGGTGGTGGCAACGGCGTATCCAATTGGCGTAAGCGACGCCATCATCAGGTCGCCGACCTCGACGCCCTTGTCAAGCTCACCACCGAACAGGTACAGCATCCCCGCCAACCCGCCGACGATCCCAATGAGTTGGCGCACGGTCGGAAACACGCCGAGCATCGGCATGGACACGAGGATCGTCAGCAACGGTACGAGGCTGACGAGCAACCCGGCAAAGGAGCTGCCGTGATTCGAGTGCGCCTCGACGATCCTGATGATATGCGGCTGAACGACAAACGGAATAGCGGAACCGACCAGCGTAATAAACAGCAGCGGCGCGATATCTCGCTTCCGCAACGGCCACGCCTTCCGCTGCATCCGCCACAGCGCCGCCATGACCAGCGCCCCGAACAGCACCCGCCCCGCACCCACGGTCGCCGGGCCGAACACCGCAAGGCCCTGTTTCATCAATAGGAAACTCATCCCCCAGATGCAACAAACGACTATGAACAACACGTGCGACATGGCGCTATCGATACCCGTGCAACAACTACCTCGAAATCCTGCCACCCCAGGCCATGGGCCTTCGCGCGGCACAACAAGCCGAACCTAACCGATCCCGACTTCCTGATTCTTCTTGCTCGACTCGTAGATCGCATCGATGACGCCCTGCACCTTTTGGCCGCATTCGCCCGACGCGTGCGGAGGCGTGCGCGTTTCGACGTTGTACACGAACTGGCGCGTTTGTTGCTCGAAATGTTGCACGCCGACCAGCTTCGGCGTCACATCGACATTGTAGCCCTGATCCTCACCGAACAGGCGCAGCTCGCTGCCGCCCGGATTGATTGCCAGCCCGGCCTTGTCACCCATCAGCAGGATGTGGCTGGTCATATCGTCGGGCAGATTGCCCGCCCAGGTGACGTTCAACTCAAACGTAGCGCTCCCCTCGAAGCGTATCAACGCGTGGGCCGCGTCCTCGACATCGCACACGCCGTCATAGCGAGGCGGACCACCCCACATTCCTTCGTATACGTAACCACGCATCCTCCGGCCGAACTGGGCATGCGTCTTGCCGCTGACTCTCTTCGGCATCGGCTGGCCCATCAGGTACATCACCAAATCGATCATGTGTACGCCCAGATCGATCAGTGGCCCACCTCCCGAAATCTTCTTCGTGGTAAACCACCCGCCCAGGCCCGGGATACCACGCCTGCGATACCAACTCGCCTGGGCGTGATAGATCGTGCCCAGCCGGCCGGCTTCGATGAACTTCCTGGCCGCCACCGCCGCCGCCGTGTATCGGAACGCGAACCCGACCTGCAGGATCCGATCCGTCTTCGCCGCCACGGCGTTAACCGCCCGGCAATCCGCGGCGCACAGCGCCATCGGCTTCTCGACCAGCACATCCTTGCCGGCGCGCATGGCGGCGATCGTCAAATCCTTATGAGAAGCGTTGGGCGTACCGATCACCACCGCGTCCACCTTGGGTGAATCGAGCAGTTTCTGCGGATCGTCCACGGCGTCGGCACCGGCGGATACCGCCAGGCTCTGCGCCGCGTCCGCGTTCAAGTCAGCAACGCACACCACCTCCACGCCCGCCGCCGCCGCCGCCTTCACGTGCGTTCGACCGATGCCGCCGGCGCCAATGATGCCAAGTCTTACGCCCATCACAAATACTCCACTTGCTGCCTCGGCCGAACCGATTGATTCTTCGGGTGTGGCCTGGGCACAACCGCGGTGCAGATTGTAGTTGATAGGCAAAAGTCCGCCTGCCGTGGCAGGCAGGACGCTCAGCGAATCCCCGACCGCCCGCCCGCCCGCCCCACGCGTGGAACGTGTCGCCATTGAACGTGTGCCCGAGCCGGCGATGCCACCCACGATCAACGCTGCCTGATTGACCAGTCGCCATGATTCTTCTATACGATCAGCAGCAATTACAACAACACAGGAGCATGATCCTATGGCACGCAACACATGGCACGACGGCGATGCGATCTGGAGCGGCGAAAACCCGTTTATCAAGTTGCGCAACACACCCGACGGAGGCGACCTGACCCGCGCGTCGTTCTTCCGCGTTGTCTGGTCACCGGTCGGCGAGGGCCATGCCCTGTTCATCGTCAGCGACCTCGACGGTGAGGGCAACGATGACCTGGCTGCGATCTACACGGACAGCATTGAACTGGGCAACTGGCTGAAAAGTGAGATTATGCAGAACCCCTTCTGGACCGAGCGCGACCTGCCCATCGCCGAGGCGAAGTTTTCCTTCCACGGCGACTCGCGCCAATCACGCACGGAAGTGATCGAGTCGGCCGACGGCCGGATCGAACTGACCTGGGCCGACCTCGCAAAACCCGCCGCGTTCTGCATCGAGGCGGAAACAGACCCCGAGTTTCACCTGCTGTCGCTGATCATCCCGGCCGGACGGGTGGAGGTCGCCGTCAACGGCCGCAAAGCCGCCGGCACGCCGTTCGACAACGAGATGTGCGGCAAAAACGTCAGCTCCTGTTGTCTATCGTTTTCCGAAACATGGATCCGACTCGACCGGAAAACTTGACAGTCTCACCCCCGATCGCAACGATAAACAGAAGGTAACAACTGCGTGATCCCCGATGTCCTTCACGACCATGGAACCCTGTACGCAGGACCTCCATAGCTGGAGAGGTGTCCGAGCGGCTTAAGGTGCCGGTCTCGAAAACCGGTGTGGCATTCTGTGTCACCGTGGGTTCGAATCCCACCCTCTCCGCTTTGCTTGCTGCTCGTGGCGTCTAAGTTCTTGATGTACGGGCATTTGTCATTTCGATGCCGTTGCACAGGGACTTAATATCAAGATATGGCCATCAAGCGCCTGGCCTGCGGCCATTGAAACAACAAGCACCTCCAGGCGGCAATCTATATTCTCCTGCGGCAGGCTCGACCTGTACCCACAAAAATCAGCCACTGTATTTCCGGAAGGACCGCTTTTAATTCCCAACTGCCTTCGGTCCGAGTCGAACGATGGTGCGTGGCTGGAAGGGAAACTCGGCGATCAATTTGCCGATGTCGTCGACCGTCACAGCCATGATCCGGCCAAGCTCCTCGTCCAACGACAGGTACCGGCCGAGATAGGTCCACTGCGTACCAACGCTTCGCATCCGCCCCAACGGGCTTTCGCCCTGCAGGGTCGCGTGCGTGGCGATCTTGTTCTTGACGCGTTCGACTTCGGCGGCGTCGATGCCGTCGCGGCACCCGTCGATCGTCTCAAGCAGGATCTTCTCAACCTGGCCGGCACGGTCCGGGTCGCAGGAAGCGCAGGCAAAGTAGCTGCCGGCACGGTCCTGGGTGAAGTGCGAAAAATCGGCCTCATCGGCCAGGCCCGGGTCAATCAGCGCCCAGTAGAGTCGCGACCCATCGACGTCGCCCAGCACATCGCCCAGCACGCCCGCGGCGTAATGCCGGTCGTCCTGGGCGGTCGGGGCCGGGCACATCACCGCCAGGTAGTGCCGGTTCAACTTGGCGTCGACGATGTCACGACTGGCATCACGGAATACCGGCTCGTCGTATCGCCGACTGGCCTGCGCCGGCTGCCAGTCACCGGCAGCTTTGGTCACGTCCTCGACGAACCGATCGAACTCGAGGCGCCCGGCGGCGCTGACCGTGATGTTCTCCGGGCTGTAACGCCGTTGAAAGTAGCCGCGCATCTGCTCGATGCCGAGCGACCCGACCGTGTCATTCGTGCCGAGCACACGGTGACCGAGCGGGTGGTCGCCGAAATACATCTCGATGATCGTATCCTGGAGCCGCCACTGGGGCCGGTCCTCATACATGCCGATCTCTTCGAGGATCACTTTTTTTTCCATCTCGAAATCTTCACTGCCCAGCGCCGGGCGCATAATGTCGCCGATCAGATCGACCACGGCGGGCAGAAAATCCGGCAGCACCTGCGCCCAGTAGGCGGTGTTTTCCTGGCTGGTGTAGGCGTTGTAGTTGGCGCCCAACTCGTCGAACTCGCGGTTGACGTCGGTGGCGGTGCGCCGTGCCGTGCCCTTGAACATCATGTGCTCGAGGAAATGACTGACACCCATCAAGGCCGGATCCTCGTCGCGTGATCCCGTCTTGACGAAGAAGCCGGCCGCGGCGGTGTGGGCCTCGTCGTTCGTCTCCGCCACGATGGTCAGGCCATTGGCAAGTTGATGATGGTGGAAACGGACGGGCATGGGGATTGGAAATTCTTGATCCGCGAGTCTTGATTGACGGGATTGCACATTACGAGACGGCAACTCACAAATCCAAAATCACAAATGATTTTCAGCCGGCGATCTTCTCGAGTTCCTGGGAAAAATCCTCCTCCGAGGTGACGCCGACGAACTTGTGCACGACCTGGCCGCCGTTAAAAAGAATGACCGTCGGAATGGCCGTGATCTCCATCTTGGCCGCCACATCCCGGCTGTCATCGGTGTTGACCTTGCCGATCTTGACCCGGCCGACGAACTTCTCGGCCAACGCGTCGATCGTGGGCGCCAACATCTTGCACGGCATGCACCACTCGGCCCAGAAATCGACGAGCACCGGTTTGTCGCTCTTTATCACCTCCTGCTCGAAGTTGTCGTCCGTGAACTGGCAAACATTGTCACTGGCCATAGCTACGCTCCTTTGCTCGACTTTAGCCGATCCCACTCGCAGATTGTATGTCCGCCGACAGTGGCCAGCAACCGCGCGCAAGCACCCGATCCACACAACAGCCGTGAAAATGGCCCTCCCCCAACGCCCCTGCCCCATCGCCCCCATCAA
>CAUYYV010000035.1:0-16905 GCA_963577075.1 Phycisphaerae bacterium | reverse complement strand
CAGGTGCTGGCGGCGTCGCTCGTTTTTGCCGTTCGGGTCACTGTCAGGTATTGCTGATGAATATCCGCACGACAATCGCATTGGACGTGCTGATCACCGCACCGCTGCATTCCGTGCGGCACACGGGCAACTGAACGAAGGCCCGAGGCTGCTCACGAGCATTGCGGCCGATCACTGTCAGATCGACGCTCGCGTCCAAGTGATCTGGAAACAGCGCCCAAAGGCTCCACCGCTGCCAATTTTTCGCCCCAACCACTTAGCCCGCGGCGTAGTCCCGCACGGGGCGGGGCGGGTTGCCCCAGTGGCCGTCCGGGTCCGCGCCGCTGATAAGCACGCCTTCCTTTTCCCATTCATAGCCGGGGATAGCACGCACATCCGAGGTGCAGTACCGCAAGGTCAGCCCGCAGCGGCGACGGTTCGACTCGTTGTAGTGGGAACTGTGCAGGAGCAGGTCGGAGTGGATCGAGATTTGCCCTGCCTTGAGTTCGACATCGACGATCGTGCCGTAGCGTTCGACCTCGTCGACGGTCTGGTTGAGGACGTTGTTTTCGGAGGCGTCGCTTTGGCGGAATTCGAGTTGGCCGTACAGGTGCGATCCGGCGACGAAGCGCATGCAGCCGTTGTCGACGTCGGCGTCGTCGATGGCGAGCCAGACCGTCACTGTCTTCGAAGGCGTCAGCGGCCAGTAGCTGGCGTCCTGATGCCAGGAAACCGTCGTACCATCCTGCGGCATCTTGCAGAAATAGTGCGAGGCCAGACCGATGAGATTGGGGCCGATCAGGTCCTCGACGCAGGCAATAATGCGGGGATGGTGCATGAGGTCGTAGACCTTGCCGAATTTGAGATGCGCCGAGCTGAGGGTGTAGGTGTCCTGGCCGGCGACCACAACCTTTTTTAGCTGCTCATCGAAGAAGACCCGGTGCTCGGCGATCTCGGCTTCGTCGAATATCTGGATGCGCTTCAGGTAACCATCACGATTGAAGGCGGCGGCTTGGGCGGGGGTCAGCGTAGCGGGGCGTTCTACCACGTAGGGATGAAAACGCAGGTCGCGGTCCATGTCCCGCAACGCGTCGTGGGTGGGTGAGGTCTTGTAGGCATTATCGATTTGGTTTGACATGGAACACCTTTACTTGCAATGGCTGCTTCTGAAATAAAGGCCAAATAGCCCTTCGCCTCGAGCACCCTCCCTTTCGTCCCACCACAGCCGATGAACAGGTATTGTAAAGATAGTTATCGTGGTTTTGTCAAGGGTGTCGGGCGATTGATTGAGCCGACATCTCCCATTTGACCACGGCCCAGCCCCATCGCCTGGCCACTCGGGCACCAGCCTGGCCGTCTTCTTTAGAAGATGGGGGATAGCAAAACGGATTGAGCTCACCGACGGGCAAACCGCGCCCGTCGTCGGCCCATATCATGCACTGTTTATCCTTGGTCAGGTAACGATCGCGATATTTCAGCACGGCGATGACCTCGTGTTGACCTGCGGGCGGCGCCTCCTCCGCGATGACAACGCCGGCCCACAACCCCGCCACGATGCAGATCGCGCAACACAGATCGCCCATGCAACGCGGATTGGCCCACGGAAGCCGGCGTGGCTCGCACATGTTCAATCCTTCTTTTCCCTTGGATTCGCCAGTTGCGCGGGGGCATCATCCGCTGGGGTCACACAGGCGAACAAATTTCTGCAGGACCGGACAACCCTCCGGCACGGTGTCACAGCCGGGCGGCTGGGCCGAGTTCTCGAAGCAGCCCGGGCGGACCTCGCCGACGTACAGATCGCCGCGACCATCAACGGCGATGCCGTGGGGTGCGAAGAAGTCATCGGGTGCCATCGGTGTTTCGCCGCCGCCCCAGCGTGCCAGAAGCCTGCCTTGGCGGTTGAATATACTGACGCGCCCGCCGGGCGGGCCGGGCGTTATTTTCGAGTTGGGAAACAACCCGACCCGCGTGCCAAGTTCTGTCACGTATACATTTTCATCTGTGTCGAATATCGCGTTGCACGGGCGCACCACATCCGTCCACTGATCGAGAATATCACCATCAGGCGAAAACAGTTGGATACGGCTGTTTTCGCGATCACAGACAAAGACCGTGCCATCCGAAGCAACTGCCACGTCGTGCGGCACGGCAAACTGTGCCGGCCCGGTACCTGGGTCGCCCCACGAAACAAGCAACCCGCCATCGGTCGAGAATTTGTGCATCCGCGCATTGCGATATCCGTCCGAAACATATATCTCGCCGGCCGGTGACAGCGCCACGTTCGTCGGCTGATTGAACGGCCCGGCGCTGCGCTTGATCATCATGTAGTTGCCGGGGCCGTCCGGCACGCCGGTATCGGACGGTTGTTTCGGTGTGCCGAGCGTCACCAGCAACGCGCCATCCGGCGAATACTTGTACACCGCGTGGCCGAAGTCGTCGGTGCAGTACACCGCGTCGTCCGGGCCGATCGTCAGCCCGTGAGGGCGTTTGAGTCGCACCCGGTCCCATTTATCCAGCAGGTTTCCCTCATGATCGAACACGACCAGTTGGTTTTCGCTTCGACTGAGCACGAACACCCGGCCGCGCGAGTCGACAGCGACGTCCACCACCTGTTGAAAATCCCACCCGGGCGGCACCACCGGCCACTGCCCAACCGCCGCAAACCGAAACGCCCCGCTGCCGACGATCACTTTTTCATCTTCTGCCTGTTTCATGCGATTCTCCTCTTGCGGCAGCGGAGTCTATATCGAGACATCTCGGATGTAAAAGTGCGCCGAGTTTGCCCGGGTCATGCATCTGTTTATACTTCACATTGAACCGAAGATGGCGCGCTATCCTCCGGGTCGCATCTACGCGTGGGAAAACCGCATGAAAGAGATGAAAGGCTACATTGTTCCAATCTTTACACCGTTCAACCGGGATGGCTCGATCGATCACGGCGCGATGCGCCAGAACGTGTCGTACCTGATCGACGAGGGGATAGCCGGCATCACACTGACAGGTTCATTCGGCGAGTTTCCCCTGCTCAGCACCACGGAACGTGTCGGCTTGTACGAGATCGCCGTGGATGAGGCGGCGGGCCGATGCACCATCATCGCCGGCACATCCGACGCAAGCACGGATACGGTTATTCAATTAAGCGACGCAGCAACCAAGTGTGGCGCCGACGGCTTGATGATCGTGCCACCACCCTACATGCTGCCCTCAGAGCGTGACCTTTCTAATCATTTCAGGCAAATCGCTGATCGCGTGTCGCTTCCGATCACCGTTTACAACAACCCGCCTCGCACGGGATTCAGCATGAGCACGGACCTGCTGGTTGAATTGAGCGGGCTCGACCGGATCGTGTCGGTCAAACAATCGAGCCAGAACTTTTTCGATCTGTTGGAACTGATCCGACTCACCACCGACGAGCCTGGCTTCTGGGTGACCAATGGTCAGGAGCACTGGGCGTTTCCCGCACTGATGATGGGCGCACAGGCGACGTACGGCGTCTCGCCGCTGCTGATCGGGCGCGAGTGCATCGATCTATATGACTGCGCTCGGCGCGGCGACGTGCAACGAGGACGTGCCATTCAACTTAAAGTCAACATGATCCGCGCCGCGCTGCGCCGCTGCAAGGCCACGCCCGCTGCGTGCATCCGCGAGCTCTCGAACATGCGAGGGCTGGCCGGCGGCTACTCACGTGCGCCGATCACCGAACTGTCCGCCGAAGACAAGCAGGTACTGCGCGACGCGAGCGAAGTGGTCGGGATAACACCAGCGGCGTAGGCATCCTACAGGAATCACCGCGCGTGCAGTATCGAATCCTCGGACGTACCGGTCTGAAAGTGTCTCTGCTGGGCTTCGGCACCGGCGGGCCGAGCGCGTTCGGTCAAGAGGCGGGCATCTCGGCCGAGCAGCAAAGGGCGCTGGTGAAACGATGCTTCGACCTGGGCATCAACGTCTTCGATACGGCACACGGCTACAAGGACTCGGAGGTTCAACTCGGCCGGGCGCTCGCGGGCATCCCCCGCGACAGCTACGTGCTGTCAAGCAAATGGAGCCACACCGAGTGGAAATCACCGGCTGGCACGGGCGACCCCGACGGACCAATCTGGGAGGACCCGGGGAAAATGGTCGAGGGCGTCGAACTGAGCCTGAAACGGCTGCAAACCCATTACCTCGACATCTTTCACCTCCACGGTGTTCGGGCGCAGCATTGTGCCGTCGCCGCGGAGCGGTTCGGGCCCGTCGCGGAGCGCCTCAAGGAGCAGGGCAAGATCCGCTTTCTCTGTCTGAGCGAACGTTACATTGTCGACCCGAAGCACAAGGCGATCGTCACCGGCCTGAATCGCGACCCGCAGCTTTGGGACGTGGTCATGCTCAAGTACGGTATCCTCAACCAGTGGGCGGCGCGTGAGGCGCTGCCGCTTGCCCAACAGACCGGTGCGGGCGTGATGAACATGGCCGCCGTGCGCATCAAGCTGCCCGACCCGGCCAAGCTTGAAGCGCTGATAGCCGACTGGAAGCAACGGGGCCTGATCGATCGCGACAGCGTGCCCGACAAGAACCCGCTGGGCTGGCTTGTACATGACGGCGTCACCTCCATGATCGACGCGGCGTACAAATACGGGGTCGATCACCCGGCCATTGCCACGCTCCTGACGGGCACGGCCAACATCGAACATCTCGAACAGAACGTCGCCTCGATCGATAAACCCCACCTGCCCGAACCGGACAAGCACAAGCTGGCCCAAGTGTTCAGCCACATCGCCGAATACGTGTAAACCATGCCTGGGCCACCAAAGCACCGAGGACACCAAGAGATACAAGAGGCCCCCGCTAAGTATCCGAGCAATCCAAGAAGCCATGAATAAAGAAATCTGCCTGGAGATTGCGCCAGCTTGAAGACTAAGATCCCAACACTGGAAAACCTGTTCAAATACAGAATTATTCTTGGTGGCCTCTTGCTTCTTGGTATCTTGGCGGTAAAACCGAATCGATCCTTATGAAAATCACCGGCGTACGCGTACGAATCACGAAGGATCAGGCCCAGACCCCGGTCACCAATGCGCTGGGCACGAGCGAAGACCACTTCGCCCGCGCCCACATCATGCACATCGTCGAAGTTTTCACCGACGAAGACGTCAGCGGTGTGGTCGTGGCCGACGGCGGCAACCCCACGCTCAGGTGGATGATTGAACATCACCTGCAACCGCTGATCGTGGGCGAAGACCCTCGCAACTACGAACGGCTGTGGCGCAAGATGTTCGGCGAACCACGCGGCTGGCGACACCAAACGACGAAGGGCGAGGCGATCCGCGCTATTGGCGTGGTCGATACGGCCATATGGGATCTGATCGGCAAGGCGAGTAACACGCCGTTGTATCAACTGCTCGGCGGGTTTCGCGATCGCGTGCCTTGCTACGCCAGCGGCGGGCACTACGTCAGCCTCGATTCACAAGCGGACGAGCTTCGATTTCTCGAGACGGAAACGCCCCGGTTCATTGAGTTGGGATATCGTGCGGTGAAGATGCGCGTCGGGCGACACATCGGCCACGATTGCCAGCGTGCCAAGCTGGTGCGTGACATCATCGGCCCGGACATGCACCTGATGATGGACTTTAACTTTTCGCAGACGTATCACGGCGGCGCGGGCCAGGCGATCCGGTTCATGCGGGCACTCGAACCGTTCGATCCGTACTGGTTCGAGGACCCGCTGATCATGGACGACATCACGGGCTTGAAACAGGTCTGCGATGCAATCGCCACGCCCATCGCCACCGGCGAACGCGAGCAGGCGGTATGGGGATTTCGCGAACTAGTGGTCAATCGCGCCGCCGACATCCTGTTGCCCGACGCGGTCAATGCCGCCGGCGGCGTCACGCAATGGCGCGCCATTTCGGCGCTCGCCGAGGCGTATCGTATCCCCATGGCCGGCCACGCTGCGGAGCGAGTACACACGCACTGCGTCGCGGCGACCCCCAACGGGCTGACCGTCGAGATGTTTAGGCCGCTTGAAGAGCGACGCCACCTGTTTGAAAGCAACCCGATCCGACCGGACAAAGACGGCATGATCAGCGTGCCGCAAACACCGGGGCTCGGCGTCGAGTTGGATGAACACTATATCGCCGGGCACCTGATTGAGAATTATTGAGGCGACACGGAGTTCGATATTCGGGCCTACGCCTTGTTTCGACCGGGCTTGAGTGGCTTTTGATTGAGAATAGCGATGGCAGGACCGAAGGTTTTTGTGTTTGCGCCGGCTGACGAAGACAGCCTCGACAGGCTCGAGGCGGCCGGCTGCGAGCTTTTGCGGGGCACGGCCGGATGGTCGTCACCGCAGGGCAACAACGAGGATGAACTGGTCGACATGGCGCAGGACGCCGTCGCCCTGGCGGGCACGACGATCAGGAGCGCGTGTATCTCGCGACGGGTGATGCAGGCGTCGGACAAGTTGCGCATCATCGCGAAATATTCAGTCGGTCACGACGACGTGGACCTCGACGCCGCCGACAAGTTGGGCATGCTGGTGACACACGCACCGACCGAGGCCAACTGGGGCGCGGTCGCCGAACACGCGATGGCGACCATGCTCGCGCTGCTGAAAAAACTCGACCAGCGAGACCGGGCCGTGCGCACCGGCCGATGGCGGGAGCCGGCCCTCATGGCGACCTACCTGGGCCGGCGTGACGATGGGTACGCCGGGATCACGATCGGCATCATCGGGCTCGGACGAATCGGCGGGCGGGTCGCCAAGTTGCTTGAGCCGTGGCGGGTGCGAGTGATCGCCTGCGATCCCTACATTGACGCGCAGCGATTCGCCGAGCACGGCGTCGAGCCGGTGGATCTGGACACGTTGCTGCGCGAATCAGATTTTGTGTCGATGCACGTGACTCTGACGCCGGAAACACGGCACATGATCAGCCATGATCAGTTTCGCATGATGAAGCCAACCGCGATGCTGCAGAACAACTCGCGAGGCCCGGTGGTCGAGGAAGCGGCGCTGGCGGACGCGTTGCGTGACGGCCGACTCGCCGCCGCCGCGATCGATGTGTTCGAGTACGAACCGCTGCCCGCTGACAGCCCACTGCGCAAGCTGGGGGACAAGGCACTGCTGACACCGCACATGTCGGCCGGTTGCTTGCAGGGCGGGCTCCACGAGGGCTGCCAATGGGCGACCGACGGCATACTCGAGGCGATGCGCGGCCGGCTACCGCAGCACGTGGTCAACCCGAGTGCGATCGAAAAATGGCGAACGCGTTTCGAGGGCCGCTCCGCGTTCGATGATTGACTTGCATTATAATCATCGCCATGAAGATCACGAAAGTCACGCCGTACGTCATGTGGGCCGGAGACGCGGGCGGCAAACAATATTCATCGACGATGTGGGGCCGCGGCGCCGGGCGCAACTGGCTATTTGTCAAGGTTGAGACGGATGCCGGACTACACGGCTGGGGCGAGGGTTCGCTGGTCAACCAGACCAAGACCATTGCCCAGGCGGTCCATCACTTGGCCGAGGACATCATCGGTCACGATACCGGCGCGATCGAACGGCATTGGCAAGTTATGTTCCTGCACAACCGCTATCGAGGCGGCGTGATCCTCAACTCGGCGCTCAGCGCAATCGATCAGGCGTTGTGGGACATCAAGGGCAAGGAACTGGGCGCGCCGGTGTACGAACTGCTGGGCGGCGCGGTGCGCCAACACATCCGCATCTACGCCGGCGCCGGCAACGCCGAGCAGGCCGTGCAGCGTGTCAAGGAGGGGTTCACCGGCATCAAGGGCGGTGCGTGGTATACGGACAGGGACATCGACGAAAAGCTGGTTGTTCCCCGGTTTCGCGAGATGGTCGCCGAGATGCGCCGGGCCGTCGGTCCTGATGTGGACATCATGATCGACAACCACGGCCGGTCGCGACCAACGCTGGCGATCCGACAGATCCGCGCCGTTGAGCAGTTCGATCTGCTGTTCTTTGAAGAACCGGTGCCGCCGGACAACATCGAGTGTTACGCGTTGCTGCGGCAGGCGAACCTGAACACCGATATCGCCACCGGCGAGCGCATGCTCAACCGCTGGCAATACAAGGACCTGATCCAAAGGCAACTAGTCGACGTGATCCAACCGGATATCTGCCACTGCGGCGGCATTTCAGAGTTCCGCCGCATCGCCGCGATGGCGGAGGTATATCAGATTCAGGTCGCGCCGCACAACCCGAAGGGGCCGGTTGCGACGGCCGCAAGCGTACACGTCTGCGCCACGATCCCCAACTTTCTGATCCTCGAGCACATACATCGTTGTCCGTTATTCGACCAGGTTCAGATCGAACCGATGGCAACGAGCAAGGGTGGCTACGATCTACCGACCCGGCCGGGACTCGGTGTTGATCTCAACGAAGAGGTGATCGCCGCCAATCCGCACAAGGACCGGCCGGTGATCCAGGCCTTTCTCGCCGACGGCACGCCGGCGCATCCGTAACGCGGCAAAATTTCGTGAAATGGCCGGCGTTCACCAGCCACGCCTTCACCTCGGGGCAGTCCACGCCCCTCACACCGCCGGCGCTTCGATGCACCAGACGCTGGCGACCTTGGTGGCCTTGGCGGCCTTCGGCAACGGGAAACACGCGCGGCGAGCCGCGTCGCTAAGCCGAGAGGATTATGCCGGGCTCGGCAGGGCACCGGTCGGATCGTCACCGATGACAGGCTCCTCGGCATCGGTTTGGGCTGGCTCGGCCTGAGCGTCCCTCTTCTGTTTCTCGGCGTGCAGCAGATCGCCAACCGTCGATTTTGGCAGTTCCTCGCCCTTCATTATCCGGTCGACTTGATCTCTGCTGAGCGTCTCATACTTGAGCAACGCCTGCGCCACCCGATCAAGCTGGTCGCGATGCTCGGTCAACAGCAGTTTCGTCTCGTTGTACGTCCGGTTGATCAGGGCCCTGACCTCTTCGTCGATGAGGTGGGCTGTTTCTTCACTGTAGAGTTTCTCCGGCTGTTCCCAGGGATTACGCGACTCGTCGAGGCCCAACAACTGGAACCCGATCTTGTCGCTCATGCCGAACTCGGTGATCATGGCCCGCGCGATGGTGGTGGCCTGGCGGATGTCCTGTGCCGCGCCGCTGGAAATATCGTCGCAGAACATGTCCTCGGAGATTCGCCCGCCGAAGGTGATGCGAAGCTGCGCCAGCAGGTTCTTGCGGCCCCAGATGTGCCTGTCCTTTTCGGGCAGCATGAACGTGAGGCCCAACGCCTGGCCGCGTGGGATGATCGTCACCTTGTGCAGCGGTTCGGCATCCTCGTCACAGTACGTCACCAACGCGTGGCCCGCCTCGTGGTAGGCGATAACCTTCTTTTCCTGCTCGTCGATCTTGTGGCTCTTGCGTGCCCTGCCCCACTTGACCTTGTCGCGCGCCTCTTCAAAATCGTCCTGCTCGACCAAGTCCTTGCCCTGCAAGGTGGCGGCGATGGCGGCCTCGTTGACGATCGCGGCCAGGTCGGCACCGCTGAACATCGGCGTGCCGCGTGCCAGCCGCTCGAGGTCTACGTCGGGACTCATCTTGATCCCCCTGCCATGGACCTTGAGGATCTCGGCACGACCGGCGACATCGGGCAGGGACACATGGATCTGACGATCGAACCGGCCCGGGCGGGTCAATGCCGGATCGAGCACGTCGGAGCGGTTGGTCGCCGCGACAACGATCACCTGATCGGAAGTCTCAAACCCGTCCATCTCGACGAGAATGGCATTGAGTGTCTGCTCGCGCTCGTCGTGACCGCCCGAGGACATACCGTTGCCGCGCCGTCGGCCCACGGCATCAATCTCATCGAGAAAGATGATGCACGGCGCCGAGTCCTTGGCCTGCTTGAACAGGTCACGCACGCGTGATGCGCCGACGCCGACGAACATCTCGACGAAATCACTACCGCTGATCGAGAAGAATGGCACCTCCGCCTCGCCAGCGACGGCCTTGGCCAGCAGCGTTTTGCCGCAACCGGGGTCGCCGATCAGCAGCACACCCCGCGGCACGCGACCGCCGAGGCGCTGGAAACTCTTGGGATTCCTGAGAAACTCGATGATCTCTGCCACTTCCTCCTTCGCCTCGTCAATGCCCGCAACGTCATCAAGCGTGACCGTCGAGTGCTCCTTGTTGGTCACACGATGGCGTGACCGGCCAAAGTTGCCCAGCATGCCCGGGCCGCCCCCGGCGCTGCTGAGCCGACGAATCACAAAAAAGTAAAACAGGAACGCCAGCAGGATAAATGGCCCCCAATAGAGCAAGACGGGCATGAGAATCGAGCCGTCGTCCGACTTGATCTCGTAATTCGTCGACAGCTTTCTGATCTCTTTGAGGAAATACTCCTGGACGTACGGAGTGATGATAAAGCGGTATTGACTGGGGCCGAGCTGATCGGCGGACTCACCCGCCGTATCCGCCTTCACGATCCCAATAACGCTCTTGTCCTTGATGATGATTTTTTTGAAGTCACCAGACTTGGCCTTGTTGAGAAACTCTTCCGGGCTGATGTCCTTGGCGGAGTTCTGCGCATTGGTGACGAAAATGACGGTCAACACGGCAAGGCCGGCAAGGAACATCCACCCCATCGTGCCTCGCGACATCTTGGGGTTGGGCGGCGTCTTCTGGCCCTTGGACCCACGCCCGTTGTGTTCGGGCGAGCTTTCTGGGCGGTCCGAGTGGTTGTCGTCAGGTTGCTTCTGCTCGGCCATGCTGTGATCCTAACCGGCTTGGTGTGAACCGGTACCCATGAATTCTAGAACCGACTTCTTACGCGCCACAATACCAACTGACCGTGGCGACCCGTTCGCCCGGCTTCTCGCCTTCCCAGGGGCGCAGAGCGGGTCTGTATGACTTTATCGGCAATTTCTTCGCCTTATTCATGTACGCTGGGAAATTCACCACCGTTCGCCCATCGTCGCGACAATCTGGAAAGCCAAGCGTTGTGCGGCCGCGTGCTGAGCGGTCTGGTACTGCTCGCCCACCTCGACTGCGGGGATGTATCGCCCTGCCGCCACCAGACCCCGCCTCTCACGCAGCGTCTGGCCGCTGCGAAGGTCCTTCCAAGTAAAGCTGACACGAACCCTCATCTCCAGCTCTTGTGGTAGCCCACCCTCGTGGCGCCGGCTGAGGCGGCCCTGATCGACCTGAGTGATCGTGCCTTCGAGCAACGTCTCGGCACGATCGCGGGCGACGACCTTATAGGGCGTTCGCAACTCGATCTCATTGATCAGGGCCTCGGTAACATCCCGCTCGATGTCTTGATAAATACTTTTATTCTCAAAGATCGGCACCGCCACGGTATTCACATCTTCGGCGTATAACGGTTGGTGGGTGTAACCACAGCCGGCCAGTGCGACGCCGAGCACGGCGATCGCGATACACACACCGGACGTCCCACTTAAGTAGTGCGATGTGCCAGCGGGATACGGGTTTACATTGCCCTGTCGGTCCGTCATGGGTTGGCTTTGCCGGGTTAGGTTGCGGACTGATCGGGAATGAGCGGCTCATTTAGCTTCTCAAGACGACGAATCGCCGCCTTGGCCGCCACCGTTTGCGGGTAACGCTCGACCAACTGCTGATAAAGGTACACCCCGCTGACCGTCTGATTGATCCGCTCGTACCACTGCGCCTGATAAAAGCTGTTGAGCGCCAGCGACTCATCGATCCGCAGTTGCAGCCCCTCGGCGCCCAGCCTCTGGGCAGAGACCGGAAACTCCTGCTCGAACATCTTGAGCCGCTGCGACGCCTCGAGCAACCCGGTGACATCGAACCGCGGCCCTTTGAACGTCGCCAGGTGCGCCCGGATCAGGCGTAGCACCGTCTTCTCGCGGAACCGGCTTTTGGGGTAATTCTCCAGAAAAAGATTGTATGCCTCGGCGGCGCTATCCATCTCGGAGCGATTGAAATAATAATTGCCCAAGTCGAGCGACGCCCGCTCCGCCACATCACTGCCGGGGCTTCGTTCCTGAATCCGGATGAATAACTCCTCGGCCTCGGCCCAGGCGGGCATCATCCGCACGCCCAGAAAAATGCGCTTCATGCCCGCGGCAAATTTCGTCGCGATCTTGTACTCACGCTCCAGGGCGACGTTGAACTGCTCGGCATCGGGATACACGGTGATCACGTGCTCGTAATCGAACAATGATTTGAAATATTGCTTCTGTACCACCAAGGCGTCGCCGCGCAGCAGGTATGCCTCGGGGAGCAACGGGTGGTTGGGGTGATCGGCAACCCACTGATCGGCCAGTTCCCAGGCCTTCTTGCCCTCTTTCTGGACCACGGCCTTGCGCACGAGCTGGATCTTGCCATGCGGCGTTGAAGGATCCAGCTCGACCCGCTTGAGCAATTCGCCTTTTTCATTGAGTTCGTATTCCTGCTGGGCCCACGCCACTTCAACGTAAAGCAGCGTCGCGGCGGCGACCAACAAGAGGCGACAAAGGTAATTCGGCACGCTAGGGTGCGACATTAGTTAGGCTCAAGATCCTGGATCGGGTTGCCTGACGACCAAAATGATAAACATGGCGGCGCATCACGGCAACGTGGTGGCTGGCGTCAGCTAATGCGGCACTTCCTTGACAGCATTGCGATTCCACGCGGGCACCTGGACCACGATCGGGCCAACGCCTTCTATCACGCTCTGGCAGCTAAGCCGGCTGTTTGATTGCAGGCCCGGCGCCTCTTCGACGCGATCCTCCTCATCTTCCTGAAGCTCAGAAAGCCCGTCGGCACCCTCGCAAATGTACACATGACAGGTCGAACAGGCACACACACCGCCGCAGGCGTGCTCGATGTTGATCCCGTGATCCAATGCCACATCAAGCAGGTTCTCACCCTTGCCCGCCTTGACGATCACTTCGCCCTGCTCCTGGTCCAATGCATGGGGGTCCTCAAGAAGGTATTTGACCGTCACGGTCAACTCGGCTTTTACGCTGTCGTCGTGCTTTACATGCATGTGCGGAATCCAGGCAACATGAGACGTCAGTTCATTATAGAAGAACATGGCAACAGAATACACGAAGCGTCCGCAGCCGTTTAGCCACGACCTGAAGGAGACCGCTCAAAACGCCGTGGAACCTTAGCTGAGTCGACCTGCGGAATCATCGGTGGGTACACCACTCTCACTGCTCGACGGTCGTCGGATCGGGGCGGTACATCCTCGTGTCGAGCGCCCAGATCTTTTCGGTGAAGTTGCCGCCCAGTTCGGCTTTCTTGCCGACGTCGTCGCGGGTGGCGGAGATGGCCATGTACAACTTTGCGTCCAGATTGTCTATCAGGCTCACTGCCAGCGCCTCGGGCGTCGAGGGCACCTTCAACGCCCCGAACTCGGCCTGCCCATGGTGCGAGAGGATGATGTGGTGCATCACCCTCAGAATCGGCACCGGGACGGCAAAGCCCTGCTCGGCGCATTGGTCGGCCTTGGCCTGCAGCCAGATCACGCCCCGCGCCACATGGCCGACCAACTGCCCGTCCTCGCTGTAGCCAAAGCCGGTGTCCCAATAAAGTTCTTCGCATTTGCCCATATCGTGCAGAAACAGGCCCAGCAGGATGATGTCACGGTTGAGCTGCGGGTAGAGCGGGCAGAAGACCTCGCCTAGGCGCAGCAGGTTGAGCGTATGCTCGAGCAGCCCTCCCAGATACGCGTGGTGCAACGTCATCGCGGCCGGTGCCCTGCGGAACCGGGCCATCAGATCTTCATCCTCGAGGTATTTTTGCGCCAGCATCGCGACCGCCGGGTGCTCAATCCCGCCCAGCCGTTTGTTCAGTTCGTCGAACATCTGTTTGACGTCAAAACGCGTGCTGGGCAACAGGTCCTCGAGGTCTTTGTCACCCGGGTGGGCCACGCCGATCTGTTGGATGATAATTTGCATCTCGCCCTGATAGGGCTGGGTCTGGCCCTCGACGAACACGAACCCATCGGTCGGCAGCCGATTAAAGAGTTCCTCGGTGGTGTTCCACATCCGCCCGGGAGTTCGCCCGGACCGGTCGGCGAGCAGGCATTTGAGATATGGCTTGCCCGTCTTGGTCTGGCCCAACTGGCAGTTCTGCATCGCAAAGATGCCCTCGATCAGCTGGTTGGGCTGTAGATCACGGATCAGTGTGCGTGGTGGCAAGGTGGTGGCTTTCGTGGATCGAGTTATTGGAGCGGTTCTAGCATGGAAGCACGCAGCAAGGCTCCGTCGCCAAACGGCAACGGTCAGTCGGGGATCTGGTCTTTGTGTTTTTCTTTGAAGGCGTCGAGGTCGATGATACCCTCGGGCATCTTCGCCTCGTCGATCAATAGCTGCGGAATGCCGTCCCGGATCGGATAACGCAGCCCACCGACCTCGCCCACAAGATCGTCACCCTCCTGCCGTAGTGGTGAGCGGGTGAGCGGGCAGACGAGCATTTTGAGAAAGTCCGGGTCGACCGTGTTCGACGAGTTGTCATGGGCCATGGCGGACTCCCTGTGCAAACGGGCCAGACACCGGCGAGCATAGCCGCTTGTGGCGGCAGTTCAAGCGGGACATGCGCCGTTTCCTGTTTAGGGTTTTCAGAGACCGACAACGTCTCACAAGGCATCGGCGTCAACACGTTCGATGTCGGCGCCGAGCTGTTGCAAGACGGTTTCCATCTTTTCGTAGCCGCGGTCAAGGTGGTAAACGCGGTCGACGATGGTGGTGCCCTGGGCGGCGAGTCCGGCGAGGACAAGCCCGGCCGAGGCGCGCAGGTCGCTGGCCATCACCGGCGCACCGCTGAGGTGACGGATGCCGGCGACCAGCACGGTCGGGCCATTGCGCACCAACTGGGCACCCATGCGCAACAGCTCGGCCACGTGCAGGAACCGGTCGGGAAAAATCTTTTCCGTGATCACCGAGTTGCCGTCAGCCAGACAGAGCAGCGCCATGATCTGGGCCTGCAAGTCCGTGGGAAAACCCGGATGCGGCTGGGTAACAACCTGAACGGGATTAAGCCGTCTGTTCGAGGCGATGCGAACGGTCTGGCGCATCTGGTCGGCGGCGTTATGCCCGGATTGGCCGTCGACCGACTCGACCTCAACGCCGATCTCGGCCAACCGATCGAGCACGGCGCCCAACGCGTCGATGGGACAATTGTCGAGCACGACGTCGCCGTTGGTGATCGCGGCGGCCATGATGTAGGTCGCGGCCTCGATGCGATCGGGTATGATCGTGTGCTCGGCGCCGTGCAGTCTGTCAACGCCCTCGATGGTGATGCGCGGCGATCCGGCGCCCTCGATGCGTGCGCCCATCTTGTTGAGAAGGTCGGCCAAATCGGTGACCTCCGGCTCGCACGCGGCCGATTCGATCACCGTCACGCCGTTGGCGCGCGTCGCGGCGCACATGACGTTGGCCGTACCCAGCACGGTCGTACCGAACGGGCCGCCCAGGAAGATACGCCCGCCGCGGAGGCGGTCTGCCTCCGCGATGATGTAGCCACCTTCGAGCTTGATCTGGGCACCCAAGGCGTGCAGGCCACGAAGGTGCAGGTCGACGGGCCGATCGCCTATGTTGCACCCACCGGGCATCGACACCCGGGCCCGACCGCGGCTTGCCAAGAGCGGACCCAGCACGCAGAAACTGGCGCGCATCGTCCGCATGACGTCGTAGTGGGCCTCCACCGGGGACCGGTCCGTAACGTGCAGATTCACCGACCAATTGGGGCCCTCGGGCTCGATAGACACCTGACAGCCCAATGCAGTGAGCAACCGCCCCATGTTGCGTACGTCGGCCAGGTCGGATACGTCTTTGAGCACGACCGGTTCGTCGGTCAACAACGCCGCGGCCATCTGGGGAAGGGCCGCGTTTTTCGCGCCGTGGATCCGCTGGCGACCGCGAAGCCTATTGCCGCCGTGAATGACGAACGCATCCATGCGTCAAGAATCCAGGGACAAAAGTCCAGAGTTCAGGGCCCAGAGCCTTGCGGAGACTTACGTACGATAGCATTGTTTGGTGCGCTTTTCACTTTTCGTTCGATCTTGCCAAGCGGCCTCAAACCGCGTGCCATGTCACGCCCATCGTGGTAAAAGTACTCACCCAAGCATCTGCACGGAGCGATACCATGGACCTGACCCGTTTCATCCGCAACATTGCCGACTGGCCCAAGCCGGGGGTCGCGTTCAAGGACATCACACCGTTACTCGCCGATCCAGCGGCACTGGCAATGGCGGTCGAGCAGATGGCCAAACCGTTTCGGGGCAAGGGCATCGAGCTGGTGGTAGGCGCTGAGAGCCGCGGCTTTATCTTCGGCACCGCCGTGGCCCAGGTCCTGTCGGCCGGATTCGTGCCGATCCGCAAGCCAGGCAAACTGCCGGCTGACACGCGGTCGATCACGTACGACCTGGAATACGGCACCGACACTCTCGAGATCCACACCGATGCCGTCCGGCCCGGCCAGCGTGTGCTCATCGTCGACGATCTGCTGGCGACCGGCGGGACGATGAAGGCGTGCTGCGATCTGGTACAGCAGCACGGGGGAGATCTCGTGGGCATCACCGTACTGATCGAGCTGACCTTCCTGACCGGCCGCGATAAACTGCGACCCTACGGCGACATCCACGTGGTGATGCAGTTTTGATCGGTGGTGAGAAACCGGCAGCCATCTCATGGCTAAATCGATTATGGCAGACGAAATCACCAGCGACCAACCACCCAACACTGATTCCTACTGGAGCCAATCTCAGGCACCTCTTCAGGCACTGCTGTTTCTCCTGCCGCTGGTTCTGTTTTATGAGTTCGGCGCCGCGGCGTTGACCAGCGAGTCCGTACGCCAGTTATTGGGGATGCAGCCGTTCGGCGAGTTGTCCGATCACCTCAAGGCCCGCCAGCACGTGCTGATCTTCTTCCGGTTGTTCGGCGTGTCGGGGCCGTATCTTCCAGGTTTGGCGGTGGCCGCGGTGCTGCTGGGCTGGCACATGGCGCAACGTGACAAGTGGC
>CAUYYV010000034.1:0-17077 GCA_963577075.1 Phycisphaerae bacterium | reverse complement strand
ATCAACTCGAGCAGATCATCGAGGGCATCGAGTCGGGCGACACCGGCCTTGAAGACAGCCTGGTTCGGTACGAGCAGGGCATGAAGCTGATCCAGCATTGCCGGTCGATCCTCGACACGGCCGAAAAAAGAATTGCGGAGCTGACCGCCGATTACGACGACGAGCAACCGAAAGCTGAAGACCAATAAACGTATTTTTGATTTCGGATTGATGATTTCTAATTTTCCCCAGGCCAACACCACTGAAATACGAAATTAGACATCAGAAATACCATCACGCAACGGATCGAACTCTTTGAACCCCTGGCCCTGGCTCATTCTGCTGGCCGCATACGGCGCCTGCGTGGGCAGCTTTCTGAACGTGGTGATCTACCGGCTGCCCGCCGGTGAGAACATCATCACACCGCCGTCGGCCTGCCCGAACTGTCACCACAAATTGGCGGCGTACGACAACGTGCCCGTGCTCGGCTGGCTGTGGCTGGGAGGACGGTGCCGGTACTGCAAGACGCCGATCAGCATTCAGTACCCGATCATCGAGTTGATCACCGCCATGCTGTTCGGCGGGCTGTTCACGATCTACTACATGACAGATCTGCGGGCGCCGTGGCTGGGCAGCGGATTGATGGGTACGTGGCCCGTGTTGATGGTGCACCTGGTGCTGGTCGCGTCGCTGGTCGGTGCAACGATGATCGACGCCCAGTATTACATCATCCCTCTGGCGCTGCCGCGGGTGGCGACGGTGGTGGCGGTGGTCGGCCTGCCACTGGCGGTGCTGGCGCTGCCCGGCGCGATGGCGGTAAGCCCGTCGCCGGGACCGTGGGGTTGGGGGGTTGAATACTGGCCTGGCGGTGTAGGTGCAGCGGCGGGGGGGGCACTGGGCATTGGCGTGGCCAATCTCCTGATGGCGGTTGGCCTGCTGCCGCGCAGCTTTGACGACGAGCCGCAAACGCACGAGGCCAATGATAATCCCGACAAGCAGACCGATGAGGCGCACCGCAACACCGACAAGGGCACGGCGGACACATGGAACCCGTTCGCGGGCTTCGGCAGGGAATGCCTCTTCGCCCTGGGCCTGATCGCGTTGGGCGCGGTGGTCTACGGCTTTCAGCGAATAGCAGGCCTGCTGCCCGACCGGGTCGAGCCGGGCGGGGTTCGATTTCGCTGGCAGCCGGTGATATGGGTGATGGCGGCGGTGCCGGTGATCTGCACGACGGCTGCGATGCTCTGGCACACCGCCCGGCACCGAGACTCGCAAACGGGTGAACCGCTGACGCCCCCTGCCGAGCAGGAATCGCCCGAAGATTGGCTGGCCTACCCGCACCCACGCCGTGAAGTGCTCAAAGAATGCCTGTTTGTGCTCTGGCCTGTCATCGGCGCCTTGGCGGGGGCCTTGTGGCTGCCGAGCCCCAGCGGGGGCCATTCCGCCCCGGTGGTCGCCCTGGCGGGCAGTGCCTGCGGCTATCTGGCGGGCGCGGCGGCGATCTGGGTGACACGCATCGTCGGCACGCTCGCGTTTGGCAAGGAGGCCATGGGCCTAGGTGACGTGCATCTGCTGGGTGCGATCGGCGCGGTCGTCGGCTGGTTCGACGTGGTGATCGTATTCTTCCTCGCTCCGTTCTTCGGCCTCGCCGCCGCGTTGGCCATGGCGATGCGGAGCAGTTTCCTGGGCGGGCCACGCCGGACGATACCCTACGGGCCCTACCTCGCGGCCGCCACCGTCGTGGTCATGATTTTCGGTGGCAAGGCAATACTTGACGTATTTGGTATCCTACCACCGTGAATCGCGTGGCCGAATCAGGGACTTTTCACGAAGAAAGGTGGCAATGATGAAAGCTTACATGGATGGCTTGTGCGTGGTTATCATGTTGTTGTCGGTCGCGATAATAACGGGCGGATGTACAACTCTAGACGACCTGCGCAGCGAGCGCGACGACCTGCGCCGCGAAAACACCGAGCTGCGCGACGAATTGCAAGGCGCGCAGGCAATACTCGACGCATCGTTGGCGAGCAACCGTCAACTGGAGCAGAACATCACCAACCTGCAAACAGGCGCCTCGACACAACTGCCAACGCTGCGAGCCGTCGGCACCAATACCGGGTTTGCCGGTATCGAAAACGTCGAGCAGATCAACGACGGGCGACGTATCACGCTACGCATTCCCGGCGACGTATTGTTCGACTCGGGCAAGGTCAGCCTAAAATCCACCGCGCGCCGCATGCTCGACCAGATTGCCCGCGTGATCAAGAGCGACTATCCCGGCAACACGGTGTACGTCAACGGCTTTACCGACACCGACCCGATCCAACGCAGCAAGTGGAAGGACAACCTCGAACTGAGCCTGCACCGCGCCGCGTCCGTGCATCGTCGTCTGCAATCGCAAGGCGTTGACCCGCGGCAAATCGTCGCCGCCGGCCTGGGCCAATGGCACCCGCGTGACACCAAGCCGCGCAGCCGACGGGTGGAAATCGTCGTCGAACTCGGTTCGGGCGCGTTGACATCCGTCGATTAGATGTGTTCGGCGGCCACATGATCGGCATCATCGACTACCGCATGGGTAATCTACGCAGCGTGCAGAAGGCGTTCGAGCGCGTCGGCGCGGAAGTGGTAATCGCAGCATCGCCTGCCCGGTTGGCAAACATCGATCGACTCGTGCTGCCCGGCGTCGGCGCTTTTGCCGACGGCATGACGCACTTGACCGAGTCGAACTGGATCGAGCCGATCGTCAGTCACATCGAATCGGGCAAACCGTTCCTGGGTATCTGCCTCGGAATGCAGTTGCTGTTCGAGGATTCGCTTGAAGGCGCCCCGTCCCCTGACCGGCCGGTCAGGGGATTGGGTACGCTGCCCGGCCACGTCATACCGTTTGCCATCAATGACCGGACGCCGAAGCGCATGAAGATACCGCACATGGGATGGAACACGATCTCGTGGACGCGCGACGATCCGCTGCTGCGTGGCGTCAATCAGGGAGCGGCGGCTTACTTCGTGCATGGTTTTCTGGCCCGACCGGATGAGACGGCTGCGCAGCCGGTTACCAGCGCCACGGCGGACTATGGTGGCCCGCTGTGCGCGTCGGTATGGCGGGATAATATCTGGGCCACGCAGTTTCACCCGGAAAAATCGCAGCGAGTGGGCCTGAAAATGCTGGCTAATTTCGCGGCGGCATGATGAATCTAGAATCAAATCCAGACCGTTGCGCCGTCCCGTTTCCCCTGCTGGCCGATCCTGATAATTACGTCGCGTGCAAGCTCGATCTGGGAGGGGATCACGACAGCCGGGCCTACTGGATCGGCCTGTTCCGACGACATCTCAAGCTGCTGATCGCAGAGGTGAGCCGGCAATACCGCGACGATCCGAAGATAGATGATCGCACCGTCATCATCGATCGCGAGTTTGGCGCTTACCTCGATGCCGTCACCGAGACGCCGGATCGCTTTGGCCGGCTGGACATCATTACCATCTGCCGGGCGCGCGAGGCGGTGCTGCGCAAGGCGGGCATCGACGATGCGTATCACGACGTCAAGGAGAGCGAGAACGAGACGGCCCTGCGGTTGCTGGCGAACCTGCTCGACGACCTTGACACGGCAAGTGAAACCGAACGACCGCTACGCCTGATCGAGGGCGTCTTCGCAGGCAACATCTTTGACTTGGGCGCCACGAATACCGTCGAGCTTTTCACCGACGGTGCCGTGGACTTCCACGCGACGCTGGCAAAGTTGCGGCCGCGGCCGTGGTTGATCGACGACCTTGACTCATTTATCGACCGCTGGCAAGGTCCGCCGTACCGCAGTGCTGTAATGTTCGTGGACAACGCCGGTTGCGACGTCGTGCTGGGCATGATCCCGCTGGCGCGGCAGTTGCTTCGCCGCGGCACGCAAGTGCTGCTGACTGCCAACACGAGTCCGTCGCTCAACGACGTCACTCACGACGAACTTACAGTGCTGATCGATCGCGTCGCCCGGCAGGACGCCACGATTCGCGATGCCCTTGCCGACGGTCGCCTCGAATTGGCACCCAGCGGAAACGGCGTGCCGTTGATCGATCTGGCGAAAGTGTCGCCGCGGCTTGCCGAGGCGGTCGTGCGGCGGCGGATTGACCTGATAATCCTCGAAGGCATGGGCCGCGCCATCGAGAGCAACCTTGACGCGACCTTTAATTGCGACACCGTCAAATTGGCGATGATCAAGGACCCCGGCGTTGCCGGTATGCTCGGCGGCGAACTCTATGATCTCGTGTTCAGATTTGACAAGTGCAGGTAGGCCGAGCGTCCCCCTTCAGGCCGCGCCTGAACATCGACTATACCGTTGTTGATTCGAGTTTCTCGGGACTCGACGCGCCTTGCCCAAAGACGAGCATGTACTCGCCGCCACGGGAGTCCGTGGTGGCGGCGTCCATGTAACAAACGCTGAACGCACGGCGGGATTGCTGCGAGCGGTTGACATCGCTGGCGTGCAGCAGGTAGTTGTGCAG
Source organism: Phycisphaerae bacterium (assembly GCA_963577075.1). Lineage (GTDB taxonomy): Bacteria > Planctomycetota > Phycisphaerae > Phycisphaerales > Phycisphaeraceae > CAUYYV01. The sequence goes on along the minus strand of CAUYYV010000034.1, from coordinate 12,607 downwards.
CAAGACGACTTCGCCGGCTTCAAGCTCAAGGTGCTGCGCGTTCTGCGGCGGACAATGCTCTTTGGCCAACTGCTCCGTGAGAAAACCTGCGTTGTGGTCGGGATTGATGTGGCCGCGCTTGTGGCTGCCGGGGATGATCTGGATGCCGCCGTTGTCGCGGGTTGCCGGATCCAGCGCCAGCCAGACAGTGAGCCGCGGGTTGCGGTCATAATTCGTCCAGATGTCCTGATGCCACGGCAGCCACGTGCCTTTGCCCGCCGGCTTGTTCATGAACATGGCGCGCATCACGGTGATCGGAGTGTCCGCGCCGTAGACGTGGGCGCATGCTTCGCGAAAGACAGGCCGCTGCATGTAACGAAGAAACAGCGGATCGAACTCGAGTTGCTCGATCTTGCGATAATTCAGGTGCGATCCCTTGTGACCGGTCGACTGTGGTCCGGTGCTCCCGTAGGCACCGTCGGTGCTGTCGACCTGCATCAGGGTGCGATCGTAATCCAGCTTCGCCTTGCCGAGCATGACGTCGTCGATGCGCTGCTGCAACGCTTTCAACTGATCGTCATTGACGATCCTGCCAAGCTTGACGTAACCGTTCTCGTCGTAGAAGCGCCACTGCCCGTCACTGATATGCTGGCTCACGTCACCGATCCTCTTGCCAGGAAACTTACTCGCCAAATCCTCAGTCGAGCCATTATATCACGTATATCACGTATATCACACAAACACACTTGCCTTACCCGTCCGTCTTGCCCGTTTCGCGGTCGATCAGGTCGAGCAACCCTTGGCGCAGTTTCGCCGTGACGGGACCAACCTTGCCATCGGCAATCTTCTTTTTCTCGACGTTCGTCACGGGCAGAACCTGCCAGCCACAGTTGGTCAGAAACACCTCGTCAGCGTCGAGCAAGTCATCGATGGCGAGCATCCGCCGTTTGACGTCGATGGCCTCGGCCTCGGCCAACTCGAAAATCGCGGCGCGGGTGATACCGGGCAACACCGGAGCGGGCACGGCCCCCGCTTTCTCCTCGCCACGGGCGATCGGCGTCATCAGACCGCCATCTTTCACGAGAAAGATGTTGCTGACCGCGCCGCCCGCCAGGTGGTTGCTGATGGTCAGCACGATTGCCTCGCTGGCGCGCATGGACGCGGCCCGTCGCAACAGGCTCAGCCGCGACCAGTACGCAACGGTCTTGTGCCCGGCGGTCGGATCGAACGGGTTGGCCAGTTGCCCGCCGACGATCACGGTGACACCCTTCTCGAAATAGGCCGGGTCATACTCGACCCGATCGGTCGCGACGACGAGCACCGTCGGCTCGGGGGCGGTGTCGGTATCGGTATCGGTGCGCAACAGTGAAACACTTCCGGGCGTCACCGTCAGCCGGACACGCGCCTGGTCGAGGCTGTTGTGCGTCAGGGTCTGCGTGACCGCACCGGCCAATCGATCGCGGTCGAAACCGCCGACTAGGCCCAGTTCGGCAGCGCTGCGGCCCAGCCGGTCGAGGTGCGCCTCGAGGCGGAACACCCGCCCGTGACAGGCGGTCATCGTCTCGAACAGACCCACTGCGTGCTGGATCGACGCATCATCGTGGGCGACCCGGGCCTCGCCGTACGGGATCATCCGGCCATTGAGGTACACATCCATAAAAGCAGACCTAAAATCAGGCCGTGGCTTGTCCGATACCGGCTTAAACGGCAACTTGCTGCTGGCCCCGATTGTATTATAATAAAGTGTTGAAGTCGCCGGCTCGGTGGAAGGGTGCACAGGAACAGCGGATCATGAAAAAAGACATTCACCCGGAAAACTATCGGCCGGTAGTCTTCCAGGACAAGTCGGCCAACTTCCTGTTCCTGACGCGGTCGACAGTGCCGAGCAAAGACACGATCAAGTGGGAGGACGGCAACGAATACCCGGTGGTCAACGTCGAGATCAGCAGCGCCTCGCACCCGTTCTTCACGGGCAAACAGAAGTTTGTCGACACCGCCGGCCGGGTCGAAAAATTCCAGAAGAAATTCAAGGGCTCGTACTTCGGCAAGAGTACGCCGAACAAGGGTTAGCTGTTGACGAGAAATATCGATACCGCAGCGTCACGGGCGCTGCGGTTTTTTGCGCGCCGAGACCAGATGGCGGGTAGTAATTAGATGGGAAAATCCAGTGACAACCTGATCACGCGCCTGGACGGCCTGGCGGGGCAGTTCGCCGAACTCGAGCGGCATTTGGCCGATCCCGAGGTGACGGCCAATCCCGATCGTCTGCGCCGGTTGAGCATCAAGCGGGCCGCACTGGCGGACATCGTCCGGCAATACGATCGGTACCGGTCGATGCAGAAAGACGCGGCCGAGGCCCAACGAATCATCGACGACAACACCGACGCCGACCTCGTGCAACTGGCCCGGGCCGAACTGCCCGAGCTATCGACCCACAGCGAGCAAATGCTCGAATCGATTGCCCAGCGGTTGGTGACGGCGGAGGACGCGTCGGTTGGATCGGTGATACTCGAACTTCGTTCCGCGTCGGGCGGTGACGAGGCGGCCCTGTGGGCGGGCGACCTGTTCGAGATGTACAACCGGTTGGCGCTGCGGCGTCAGTGGAAGGTCGAAACCCTCGATGCCGCGCCGGGCGAAGCCGGCGGACTGCGGCGCGCTACCGCCGTCATCGTGGGCGAGGGTGTCTGGCAGCAGTTGGGTTACGAGGGCGGCGTACACTGTGTCAAACGTGTCCCGGCCACCGAGTCGCAGGGCCGGCTGCACACCTCGACCGCGACCGTGGCCGTCCTGCCCGAGCCCGAGCAGGTCGCGATGACCATCCCGGAAAGCGAGGTCGAGACGCATGTCACCACCGCGCAGGGGCCGGGTGGACAGAACGTCAACAAGGTCGCCACCGCCGTGCACCTGATCCACAAACCGACCGGCATCGAGGTCAAGATGCAGGAATCGAAGAGCCAGCACCAGAACCGTCAAAAAGCCTGGCAACTGCTGCGGGCCCGGGTGTATGACCACCACCAGCGGCAGAAGGACGCCCAGCGAGCCGACGACAGGCGAACGATAATCGGCACCGGCGGCCGCAGTGAGCGAATCCGCACCTACCGCTTCAAGGACAGCCTGGTCGTCGACCACCGGCTGGGCAGGTCTTTCAATCTCCAGGACATCCTCGCCGGGGAGATGGACGATCTTGTCGAAGCCCTGATTGCCCAGGACCGGGCACAGCGATTGGCGGCGTTGTAAGGCCGGCAATCCACCTCTTGGCGACCACTTGAAATACAAGCCGGCGCGGCGCTCGATCCGATAACACCCAAATGCCAACCGGTTTTCTGATGCGACTCTTGCTCGTGACGGCCATTGTCTGCACCGCGGCTGTTGATAATGCCCGGGGTCAGGACACCACGGGGCGCAGCCGGCAAGTGCGACGGTTCGACTTCGACGAACGGCCCCGAAACCCATATACGCTGCCCGAGCACTGGTTTGCGATCGGTCGCGACGCCAAGACGCGTAATCCCAACTTTCTGCACTATCCGCTGCACCGCGATTTGACCGCGCGGCGGGCGGAGTTTCCGCACTACGCCCACGCACGGTTCGACAACCGCCACCATACCAGCGGCTCAGAGAGTTTTTACCTCGGCCTCAACGGCGGCAGCGCCGGTGCGTTCCTCGAGTATGGCGCCGTCAGCGCAGTGGAAAACAGCGATTACATGGTCACCGCGCGCGTTCGGACCACCAGCCTTAAGCACGCACGCGCCAGGCTTGTCGCGTACTTCATCGATACCGACGGACGAAAGATCGATGCCAGCGAATCTTCCACGCCACTGATTCAGACCAGCGGCGCCTGGCAGACGATCAGCGTCAAGTTGTTCGGAGACTTTCCGGCAGTCGCCGGGATCGGTATGCAGATCGAATTGCGCCAGCAGCGATACGACCCTGACAACCTGCTGGGCCAACACCAGATTGTTAGCGAGGAACTTACAGGCGGCGCCTGGTTCGATGATATTGTCATTTGGCAAATGCCGCGCCTGGTCATTCAAACCCAAAGCGATGTGAATATCGTGCGTGCACCGATGACCCCTCAGCTTTCCATGCGGGTCATCGATCTGACCGGCCGTCCTCTTACGGCGAGTGTCACCGTGCACGACTCGACGATGCGTCGCGTCGCCGCGTTGCAACAGCACATCGGCCCCGGTTCACCGCCCAGTTGGCAATGGCGGCCTCAACTAACGCGGTTCGGATGGTACCTCGTGGACATGCAGGTACGCGAACGCCACCCTGATCAGGCCGGCATGGAGGCGTCCGACCCCATGGCCCGCATGATCTCTTCGTTTCTCTGGCTGCCTGAACAGTCACCCATGCAAGTCGTCGACGCGCCGCGGTTCGGTATCGCAGCGGAGGATATCGATGACAGACAATTGCGCCTCATGCCCGAGTTGATGGAACAACTCGACCTGAACGCCCTGGTGCTCAGCGCCTGGTCTCGCCGCACCACGACAGCGAAAAACGATGGACGACAAGCCCTGCTGGATCACATCCTGAATCAGTTGCTGCGACGGCGGCGGCAGATCACGATAAGTCTCAATCCCCTGCCGGACGAATTGGCGGGAACCCTTGACATCCAGACCAATCGGCCCATCGCCATGTTTGGCAAGCCGATCGACCAATGGCGATCCTATCTGGCGCCACTGATGATGCACCATGCGCAGCGCGTGCACCATTGGCAAATTGATTCAGCTGACAGCGATGATTCATTCTTTCACGATGATTTCAATGGCGTGGTGAGTCAAATCGTGACGCACCTGCGCAACATGGCCCCCGAGCCCCGCGTGGTGCTGCCATGGCCGATCCATCAACAACGGCAGACTGATCTCGATGAGGAGGTATCGTTCGCGCTGCACGTGCCGTTTGGTGTTCGGGCCGAGCAACTGGGCGACTATCTCGAGCAATGGACCACGCATGATCCGGCGGAGGTGGTGCTCAATATTCAAATACCACCGGCCTCGCGGGTGACACACGGCAGGCGGATCAACGATCTGGTGCTGCGTATGCTTTATGCCTGGGAAGCCGGTGCCGGCGGCATTCGGATTGAACGGCCGTGGACAGTTTCATCCGATCGCCACCCGGTTCTGCTGCCGGATCCGATTCTGGGTGTGTTCACGAGCGTGGCGCATCAACTGGCCGGGCGCGAGGTGGTCGGCCGCCTGCCACTGGACGTGGGACTACGCTGCATGATCTTCGACGGACCCGCGGGCAGCATGTTGGCGGCGTGGAACAAGTCTGCCGATCCACAAGACGCGACGATCAGGATGCACCTCGGTGACGCCCCGGTAGCGATCGACGTGTGGGGCAATCGCGACGCGGTACCGGAGCAAAACGGCGAACACCTTCTCACTCTCGGAAAATCACCCATATTCATCGAGGGAATCGACCCGCAACTCGCCCTATTTCGCGCAGGTTTTCGGCTCGTGCCGCCGTTCATCGAATCCAAGCAGGTCATCCACGACCGTCACATCACGATAAGCAACCCGTGGCCCAAGACTATCACCGGTCACATGACGATCACGACGCCTGAAAACTGGACTATTCAGCCCGAGCACACGTTATTTGCGATCGCCTCCGGTCAGACACGCACGGTTCCGATCACGATGCGGTTTCCACTCCCGGAGGTCGCCGGCCACAAGAAATTAGGCGCCCGGTTCGAATTCATGGCACGTCGCAAATACGTTGTAGATTTGAACGCGAACATGGAACTGGGCCTGCCGGACGTGAAATTCGACGCCAATTTATCGGTGGCCCGCAACCCGCGGACCGGCACGATGGACGCGATCGTCACCGCACTGATCACGAACAAAGGCGACAAGATGTTGTCGTTAAGATCGTTCGCCATCATGCGCGGCTACAAGCGACAGATGTTTCCGATCTCGCAGCTCAAACCCGGCCAATCAATCGTGCGCCAGTTCCGGTTTGAAGACGGCGCCGCCGACATCAACAAGACCCCCATTCGCGCCGGCCTGCGCGAACTTGATGGCCCGGCGGTCTTAAATGTCATACTGTCCGGCGATCAACTCTGATCACGACCGAGAAGTCTGATCGCCTCGTCGAGATCTTTGTCACCGCGGCCGGAGAGATTGATCACAATCGCCTTGTCGCCGCCGAGAGACCCTGCGACCCGGATCGCGTGCGCAACGGCGTGACTCGATTCGAGGGCCGGGATGATCCCCTCTAGGCTGATCAGTGTCTCGAATGCGTCGAGCGCTTCACGGTCGGTCACACTGACGTACTTGGCCCGCCCCGTGTTGTGCCAATAGGAATGCTCCGGCCCAACGCCCGGGTAATCCAGCCCCGCGGAGATCGAGTGAACGGGAGCCGTCTGGCCGTCGGCATCCTGCAACACGAAACTTAGCGATCCGTGCAGGACACCGGGCTCGCCGTGGCAGATCGTTGCCGCATGTTCGCCCAGCGACGACCCGCGACCGCCCGCCTCGACGCCGATCAATTCGACCGCCGTATCACCCACAAATGGATAGAAAATCCCCGCCGCGTTCGATCCGCCTCCCACGCACGCCACGATCGTGTCGGGCAGTCCGCCGATCTGGTCAAGGGATTGCTGGCGGCATTCCGTGCCGATGACGGATTGGAAATCGCGGACGATCATCGGAAACGGGTGCGGACCGCACACCGAGCCGAACACGTAATGGGTGTTGTTGCTGCACTCCATCCACTCGCGCATGGCGGCATTGATCGCATCCTTGAGGGTGCCCGACCCGGTATCGACCGGTACGACTTGCGTACCCAGCAGTTCCATGCGCACGACGTTGGGCCGTTGGCGGCGCATGTCTTCGACACCCATGTACACGTCGCATTCGAGACCGAGCAGCGCAGCGGCCGTCGCGGTCGCCACGCCGTGCTGGCCCGCACCGGTCTCAGCAATGATGCGACGCTTGCCCATCTGCATGGCCAACAAAGCCTGGCCAAGCGAATTGTTGATCTTGTGCGCGCCGGTATGCGCCAGATCCTCGCGCTTCAAATACATCCGCGCACCGCCGGCGTGACTGGTCAGACGCTGCGCCAAATAAAGCGGCGTGGGCCGACCGGCGTAGTGTGTCAACAGGTCGTGCAATTGCGAGGTAAACCGAGGATCCTGACGGGCCTTGGCATATTCCTGGCCAAGCTGATCCAACGCCGCGATCAGCGTCTCCGGCACATACACGCCCCCAAACGCGCCAAACCGGCCACGATCATCCGGCATCGCCGGCGATTGATGCTGTCCGCCAATCGAGGGGGCCTGGGTCGTCACGACTGATAACTGTAGACCACAGCCATAGTTCGAGCAACCGAGGGCCCGATATCGAGCTTGATGGACGCCGCACATCGGGCAGGCGTGCCCACCCTCGGCATAAAGATGTCTGGGTTCAGCACTTAACTATTCACATCCGTGAAGACAACCGGTCAAGTGGTCCCATCGACCTGACGATCAGATAACAGGTGCAATCCACGCCCCAGGGAGCAAGTACATTTGTCTGGCGAGTTTACGCAACTGTTCTCGACCCCCCTCACCGGGCCACAGTACCATGCTGTCCTTGGTCAAGTCTTTAGGATGGCCCAGCAATTGCCGGTCTTGTTGCGTACCGCCGCCGATCACCTGCACGACGCCGACCTGTCCGAGTTTCTCCGCCGCCGGGCAAGTGTCGCAGCGGACCACCATGAACAAATCAGCACCAACCTGTCCGAGCTTGGCGTGCAATCGAGTGACGCCAATCCCGGCGTGCAAAAGCTGTTGCAACGCGCCGCGGAAACCGTCGGCAGCGATCGAGCGTTTGTGGCACTTGGCCTAGTCGATGTCAGCATCCGCATCCGCCAGGCGATCAAACTCAACAGTTTGCTCCCACGGGATACCGGGGCCGCACGGCGGTTCGTGACGGCTCTTGCCGAACATGCACATGAGCACGCCGACGAATTCAATCACCATTTAGACTCGCTTTCACCTGATCAGCGTGGCTGCGTCATGCAGTTTGTCGACGAGATTGAAGCCCTGATCGCCGGAGCGTTGACCGAGGCGGCACAGTTGCCGCATCACCGCAAGCCAGTCAACGACTCCGTTGCAACCGAGACGTCATTCGAGTCTGCCGGTTTGACATTCGAGCTGGCTACCGAGATTGGCCCGGTCATTGCCGCGTGGCGGCTGGTGTACAAATCCTATCTGAAGTCCGAGTTGATCCGGCCCAACCCGCACCGCATTCATACCGCCCCCCACGCCATCAGCCCCGGAACCGCCGTGATCATCGGCAATATTCGGTCCGTGGTCGCGGTCACCCTGTCCGCATTTGTCGACACGAGCGCGAGCGCCGGGCTACCGCTGGATCGTGTCTACGGTTCGCAGTTGAATGCTTTGCGCCGCAAGGGGCGAACACTGATGGAGGTCGGACTGTTTGCCGACCGTCGTCACAATCTCACACGCACCGCCGAGGCGTTGTTCCAGCTAATGCGATTCGCGTTTCACTACGGCATCGAGTCGAACGTAACCGACTTCGTCATCGGCGTGCACCCCCGGCACGCCCGCTTTTACGAGCGGTCGTTCGGATTTCAGGTATTCGGACCGGTCCACCAGTACGCGGCCGTCAACGACAACCCCGTCGTCTTGCTGCGTGGCGACCTCAAGCACGAACTGAACCGAACCCCGCTACACCCGGCACTGAAGTTTTTCGTGGACTACCCCGTGCCGGGCAACACGTTTGAGCCGCGCGTGCAGCTGAGTTCCGAGTTGCTGACAGGTACACCCATCGCAGCATTCCTCCGCGATTGCGATCAGCCAAATCGCCTCGGCCGAACCGCCTGACGGGATCAAGACAGTTGCCCGGCCACCGTCGCCTCGATAAGATATCGCGAGAAACGATGCCATCTACTTATGTACGGGGCGTAGCGCAGCTTGGTAGCGCGCTTGACTGGGGGTCAAGAGGTCGCTGGTTCGAATCCAGTCGCCCCGATTAGAGATAAATCACGCTGAAAGCGGATGTTCGCTTACCCGTCTTCGTGACGGTGCGGTCGTAACCTGAGTCCAAAAACGTATACCGGTATACGTTTCCGAACATCGGAGGCCGTCACCGTGGCTAAGCAAACATCCTTTCCAACAATCGTCTCAGGCTCTTTGTCTGCCGCCCACTTTAAAAGCAGGTGTACGACACGCGGTGTTGGTGCTGACTGAGTCATTCCCTGTCCCTTTTCGGCTCAAAGACAATGTATGGCGGTTCATTCTAATAATTAGATGAGAAGACGTCGCTAGCTGAAGACGGGCATGGTGCGTGGAGATTGATCCTGATTCTTTATTACCACTCCGGTCAGCGAGGTAGGGTGAAGGTCACCCTGGCGTGCCAATCGGTGGATAGCACATCGGTCCCCAATCCTCGTCGGCCCCACGGTCAATCCATACCTGCAGAATCGCGGTCAACAGATGCCCCATCATCGTCGTGCACCGACGCAACGAGGTTCTGTTGAGGCTGCTGCCGTGGGTGGTAGCAATATCGTCGGGCGCTACGGCAGCTATTACTCTCACGGCTTCCTTACCGTCATCCCCGAACCCACGACGCTGTCGCTGCTGGCCGTGGGCATGCTGATGGCGTGCCGCAGGCGGCGGCGCTGAAGTCATCCTGGCATATAGAATCCGCCTGACAAAAACCCCAACCTTTGCGGTAGGGTAGGCCACTTGGCCTGGTCCATCCGCAGACCGCCATACTTCTTTCGCCACCGATAGTAGGTCTGCTCAGTCACCTCAAGCTTCTTGCAGACCTGCGGGACCTTCAACCCTCTTGCCAGTTTGACCTCCGCCTCCCTCAGTTTTGGGATGATCTGCTCAGCACCCTGCCGTTTCTTGGCCATGATCCTTGCCCTTTCCTGAATGCGTCCATGCCGAATTCACTAACATTCGACATGGACTCGTTTCAGGGGGCAAGGTCACGATCATACCGACCGGCAAGTAAACCGACGTTACCGCAATGAAAAGAGGTTTCATGTGGGCTGTTTAATTTCACGGTATATTCATTGTCCTGCATATCGCCGCCATATTGTTCGGGCTTTTTGGTCTATTCATTACTATCCCATTGCACATAATCGTCTACCTCTTAATGAAGAAGAAGGAGGGCACTCCTTGATTTCTTGATTATCTGGCATGGATACGGCTTGCGTCGCCTGTCGGTGGAGTCGGCGGACACGCCGGCGGGCGCGAGGACGAGCGATCCGGTGCTGGTGGTCTGGCCGGCCCAGTCGCCGTAGCCGACCTCGACGTCAAACGACGCCGGCGACTCGAACTTGAACACCAGCGAATCGTCGAACCGTTCGAGCGTGATTTTGAGCGGCCCGACGGGGGTGTCCACCGTCTGCTCGGTCGGCCACTGACCGATCGGGCCGATCAGTTCGAGCCGAACGCCCTGCCCCGTCCAGTGGGCGCCGAGTATCAGGGCGTCGTGCTCGATGCAGAAGTACATGGCTTGGCCCGGTCGCCCATCGATGCCGCCGTTGGTGAACCGTTCGCCATACAGGTCGTAGCATTCGCGCATGCCGGCCTGGGTCCGGGCGTCGTCGCGGCCCTGAAGCCGTGCCAGCAGCGGATAGATGCGGCAGGCCAGCACGCCCCAATCGCCGTAGGGCCAGTTGCGCCGCCCGCCGCGGCCGAAACCGCTGGGGAACATCTCTACGTCGTCGCAGATGAAGTGGTCGCAGAGCTGCCGCACCGTGTCGAGCGTGCGCTTGGGCTTGACCGACTTCTGCACCTGGGCGACGGCGACGTCGAGCAGGCTGGATATCGCCACGCCGGTCATGTACAGCGAAGGGTGATATCCCGGGTGCGGCCCGCCGCCCATTTGCCCGCCCACGTTGCCGCGGCTGCGCACCACGGTCGTGATCATGCGCACGAACTCGTCGCAACGATCTCGTGCGTGCTCGGAATCAAAATACTGCCACATCATCGCCCAGGCGCCGATCGAGAACGAATCGCGCCCGATGCTGCCGCGGGGCCAATTGGAGCGAAACCACTGCCAGTAACTCTCGGCGCACATTTCCGTGGTGTCGAGCAGGTAAGGATCACCCGTCTCCAAGTAACCCGTCAGCACGTCGCGAAACTTCGAGTACGCACAGGTTTTCCACGGCCAACCGCCCAGTGATTGATGCACGGTAAAGTCACTGTGATCGACGGCCAGGTCGGCCCAGTAGTAGCAGTAATTGATGGCGTCGGTAAGCAGTTCGGGCCGGCCGGTGTGGTAGTAGTTGCGCATCAGGCCGATACCGACGTCACCGTCGTTCATGGAATTGCCGCTGCCTCCTTCGAAACGGCCGCGTACCATCTTGCGCTCGCGCATCACATCGACGATCTTCTCACCGCCGCGGGCAAATCGGCCGTGAACGGGCAGCAGCCGGCCCGGCCCGGTCTCGCCGCACCGGGCGTACCACCAACTCGGCACGCGGTAGCGCGCGATCCGGGCCGCCGCCTGCGACAGGCTCAACTGGAACCGCACCGTCCGGGCAAAGCCCGGCTTCCATTCGTCGGGGCCCAGATCGGGAAGTTGCCAATGCGACGTACCGCTAAACGGCAGCCACATCACGCCGTCGTCGTCGGGCAAGATGCGGCCCGGGTGCTCCTTGCTCATCAGGATCGACGCATCGGTCGTGTTCAGTTGCAGGTCTCCCATCGTCAGGTAATGCCCGTCGACCGGGAGGCTCGCCTCGATCGGCGCCACCGCCGGTCCGTAAAACCGGATCATCGGCAGCCCGTGAAAAGCGTAGCCCTCGATGTGAAGTTTCGTGTTCACGAAATGGGCCGCCACGTCCGCGACCCCGTTGGCAAACAGCACCAGGTACAGGTCGGCCCACAGGTAGGTGTCCGCGTTGTAGATCACCCCGCCGATCCGCACCGCCTGGGCCGCCGCGTTTTTCCACAGCGGGTCGATCTGCACGCTCTGCCAGTGGTACCGGCCCTCGCCGCCCGGGCCGGTGGCGCTGATCTGCATGCGTAACTCGACGCCACCCCAGGTCAGGGCGATCTCCGATTCGACCGTCGTGCAATCCTCAGGCGGCACACCACACAGGCCGTCGACGTCGCGATACGAGTTAGGCTCGAAGTCCAACTGCTCAAACGTCGTGCGTCGCTCGACCCGCCAGGCGGTGCTCGGCTCGGCCGGAGGATCCACCGATTCCGTGACGCCCAGTGAATCGGGCGCGGCCTTATCGTGCAACGTGTATACGATCACTCGGCGTGGCTGCTTGTGGCGACGCCACCAGGCGACCGGCACCGCCCCCGAGGGCGTGTGGTCGACCCGAAGCCGATCCGCCCCTTCCCGAGGCAGCGGCAGCGATACCATCCCAACGCTGGATCCCGGCAATCCAATCCGCTGTAGCAATAGATGGTCCTGGGGTGACATATCAAGAGTCCTTCAATGATGGGTTGGGGTCACGTCGAGAACGCAGGCCAGCAACTAATCCGCTGGTCAGGGTTTCCGCATGGGGGGAGGGGCCTTTGTCAAACTTTCACTTCTCCGCTCATATTTTACCAGCTCGATCCGACCATCCAAGCAAAACTCAACTAATTTTGATCAGAAAGTCAAAAAACTTTTCATACAAATATCGATCGGCAGTGCGACGCGTAATG
>CAUYYV010000033.1:0-17077 GCA_963577075.1 Phycisphaerae bacterium | reverse complement strand
TGGCTGCCGAGCGCCAGTTGAGCATCGGATTCGTGACGCTGCTAGCCGGCACGCTGCTGGTGGTCGTCCTTGGCCGGCTCAAGCCGCGACTGGGCCAGAACTGGGCGCGCATGCATGCAAACAGCACGACCGCGACCAAAAAGAATACAAAGGTGCGCCGAGCATACGTCGTGGCGTTGTTGGTCGTGTGCAGCGCACTGGCGGGCTGCCGCAAACCGATCGCCATGCCGCCGAAGCCGACTGTCCCGTCGGATTTTGTGCTCACGGTCAACATCCGCGGCGACAGCGGGCCGCACGAACCGGGGCGTTATCCATCGCAATACATCGTCGAGCCGGACCGCCGGCTTCGCGCCGCGCTCGGGGCAGGTGTGTCGCCCCATTATTATCCGAAGCTGACCCGCGTACTCACGCCCGGCCAGATGCAATCGCTGTGGGAGCAGATCGAGCGGAACCATCTGACCGCCGAACCAACGAGCCCGACGGCCGAAGCGGACCTCTTGGGCACGACGTCGGCGCCGGTACTCTATCGCGTCACGATCATCAGCCACGGACGCACGCACCGATACGCGACGACGCCCGCCGAATCACCGCCGACGCGCAAGTTGATCGAGCAACTGATCGATCTGCGTGCGCCGGTGATACCGGTTCCACGACGACCGGATTGACTGGTGTACTGCTTGCAGGACTATTAATACGTGAGTTGTCGACTTGAGGACAGAATCAACGGGATAGATGGAATAATCACCGGCGTGAATGGCTGGATTGTCCTTGTGACAGTTGTGATGGCGACCGCCGGCTGCACCGCGCCGCGGTTCGCAGCCGATGCGCCACCACCCGATGACCTGGCGATCATCATGCGAAGCTGGTCCACGGATGGCCGGTACACCTATTTCCTTGCCAAAAAAAGTGGCGTGCTGCATTTCGGCGGCGGTCAAAACGCGCTGGCAAATCACGCCGACCCGTTTACCACGCTCACCACCGAGCAGCGTACCGACCTGTGGCGGATCATCCTGAACCACGACCTGCTGCGTGCAAAAGCAAGTTCGACCGATCCGCCCAGGCACGTGCGCTGGCGGCTTAGCCTGACCGCCGCCGGATTCGGCCGAACACTCAAGTGCGCAGACGACGATGTGGCCGGCGTCGGGAAGTTGCACGATAACCTTATGCGGATTTGGAAAAATTCGCACGCCCGACGGATCGGCATCGAGGACGATATAATGGACCGATACTGAACCAGTACAAGTGCGAGGCCGGCGATGACAACCAACCTGAGCAGACCGAACATGTACGACGGCGAAGGCGATCGCTTGATGCAGGATCGCGAAACGGATGCAATCGATCACATCGTCCTCGTCCCGGACATGATGCCGTCGAAAACGCCCGACATGAATCCGAAGCTGCGGATCATGTGGGGCCAACACATGCTCGAGGACGTACTTGCCGGTCGATACCGATCGCTGGTCTGTGCCGTCAACGCGGAGAACAACAGCCACGGGCTGGTCACACAGGTGGCCTCGCTGCTGCCATCGAGCCAGTGGACGGAAAGGTCAATCACGCATCTGGCTCGCCAGTTCAGCCAGCCGGGCGGCGTGGTGCGTGTGCTCAAGTACGACATGGACGCCGTCGAGGTGCTGGCCGTACTCAAGCCACCGGACCACGAGCACCTGACGCTCGATGACCTGTCGCTCGGGTTCAAGATCGTCACGGAGATGATCCACCGACGCACGCAGCGGCAGCCGTCGACATCGGTCAGCTTCCTCGGCGCCCACTCGAATCTGCTGCTCGACGACCGTGGTCACGAGCCGAGTTTCGAGGCCGTGCTGCGTGTAATGCACGACGCCGGTTACGTCGGCGATGTGTATCCGTCACCGGGCATGTGGGACATGGCACCCACGGGTGTATACGCACGGTATCCTTTCCCGCCGTCGATAGACATGATGCGCGAAGGCGGGTTTTGATTCGTACATCTCGGGCGTCATGTAACAGTAGCGCTACCGGCTCAAGCAGGCCGCGCAGCACAATCTGCCCGATTATCTAGGCCCGTCAAACACCGAGTTGATCACACATGCGCCGCATGGCAATCTCGATGTTATCCCTGCTGTTGAATGCGCTGATCCGCAAGTAGCCCTCGCCCGAACCACCAAACCCGCTGCCCGGCGTACCCACGATGTGACATTCGCCCAACAGCTTGTCGAAAAAGTCCCAACTGGACGCACCCGCCGGTGTTTTCAGCCAGATGTAGGGCGCGTTGATACCGCCGTACACGTCCATGCCCAGTTCACCGACCGCTTCGCGGACGATTTTCGCGTTGGCTAAATAGAACTCGACGAGTTGGCGTACCTGCTGCCTGCCCGCGTCGCTGTACACCGCCTCGGCGCCACGTTGAACGACATAGCTGACGCCATTAAACCGCGTGTTTTGGCGACGGGACCAGAGTTGATGCAGCGGCACGTCCCGCCCTTGCCCGTCCACACCGGTCAATCGCTCCGGCACGACAGCAAAGGCGCAGCGTGTGCCCGTGAAACCGGCGTTCTTGCTGAACGAACGAAACTCGATCGCACATTGACGAGCACCGTCGATCTCGTAGATCGAATGGGCCACCGTGTCATCCGTGATGTACGCTTCGTAGGCCGCGTCGAAAAGGATCAAGGACCGATGCTCCTGCGCATACCGAACCCACCGGGCCAAGGCCTCACGGGTGGCGACCGTACCGGTAGGATTGTTCGGATAGCACAGGTAGATGACGTCGACCCGACCGGCGGGCAGGTCAGGCGTAAAATCGTTTTCCGCTGTGGCGGGCAGATAGACGACACCTGCGTACTCACCCGCGTCGTTCGCCGCGCCCGTGTTGCCCGCCATCACGTTCGTATCGACATAGACCGGGTACACCGGATCGACCACCGCGACAGTGTTGGTTCTGCCGGGCGCGAGGATATCGAGAATGTTGGCCGCGTCGCACTTGCTGCCGTCAGAGACAAATATTTCGTCGGCGCTGATATCGCAGCCGCGCGACGCGTAGTCGTACTCCGCGATCGTCTCGCGAAGCCACGGATAGCCCTGACTGTCGTCCATGTATCCGCGGAATGTATCACGGGTCGCCATCTCGTCGACGGCCGCGTGCATCGCCTCGATGCACGCGGCTGGCAGCGGTTCGGTGACATCGCCGATCCCGAGCTTGATAACGTCGGCGTCGGGATTTGCCTCGACAAACGAGCGGACGCGCCGGCCTATTTCAGGGAAGAGGTAACCCGCTTTCAGTTTCAGGTAGTGGTCGTTGATTCTGGCCATAAATATCGTCTTCTTTCAATCTGCCAATGCCCGGCTTTATACTACGCGAAAGGGCACCGTATGAGCTTTCAATTCGATAGTCGTCCGCTGGACCATCAGGATTTTCTCATGAACGCCGGATCATATTTCCGAGAGGATCCAGGCACGCTCAACCTGCGGGGACCAAGCGCTCCTTGCTGACATCCGAACACATTTAATGCGGCACCAGCCAGTTGCCAACGATACCAATTTAATGCTGATCACAGGACAACCTGAAGACGGAAACTCCGGATAATGGATCGCCCGTCCTCTACCGCCCAAAATATTACAAAATAGTCCTGATTGGCGAGTCGAACGAGTTGGGGATAACCGAACTGAAGGCGGTGCTGGTTCTCGATAGAGCTGTCCGGGCTCCCTGGAATGGCCTCACGATCGCTTCCCCACAGGCATGTCTCGCCCAAGGGAATCCAATCAGTTCCTTTCACATGAGCCAGGTGTGCCCACAGACCATTTCTTATCCAGCCGCCGGTAAATGCACAGGATATGGTTCTCAGGCAACGCCAGGGGCGAACAGGTCTGGCCATGCAACGGACTACGTAATGGAACTCCGTACGATTCGCCGCCATTTTCCGAAAAGGTGTATAGATTTGGCAGGTCTTCCTTTGTATGGCTGTTGAACGCCCAGGTCACGGCCAGAATCCTTCCGTCGGTGAGACACGTCTGCTTCTGCTCCCAAGTGATAATCCGTTTCGACCAGAGATCGAAAACGTCCACCGATCGTGGCCAGGTTTTGCCCTGATCCGCCGAAATCATCACGAACGACTTGAGTCCATAGGGACATTGGCCCTGCCAGTTAAGCCGGGTCAAAGAGGGAAGCAGCCAGCGGTTTGCGCAAAGAGCGAGCACGGGGGAAGGCTCACCGAAGCAATGCCAGTCCAAAGGCGGCCGAAAAGGTTGAAGTTGTGACCAGGTCTCACCATCCGGCGAACGAATGATGGCATGTTCGCGCGTTACGGTTCCGCCGTTTTCAGGATTGGTCGTAGCGGTTTCAGGACCAGATCGGTTTAGAAGATTTACAAATCCGACCAGGGTGCCGTCATGAACCCGGCTCATCCTGATGCCGGTACTGACAGGGTGTTTACTCTCATCGGGCTCGAAAAGTTGTTGCGGAGAGGACCATGTTTCGCCTTCATCTCGAGAGACTACGCTATAGCATCTTACATCAACGCCGCCCATTTCACGACCAATGGTCATGGTGGCCACGAGCTTTCCATCCGGCATCTGCGCGATCGACGGAAAAGCCGCTGTTCGTAACCGGGAATCATTTTGTGATCCACGATAGACGATTGCCGTTCCTTGAACGTTGATAGAAGTCATATGCTTGCGCATTGCCTTTGAACCGACGGATCAACAGGATCGTGACAATGACCTGCTGATGAATCACTCGTGTGACCTGCCCCTATGAGTGACGGCGTCCGCACCAGTAGTCGCGCATGACAAGCGACTTATTCGTTACTGATTTTGCCTTCGATTTTGTGTGCCACTTCCAAGGGCCTGCATGACTGGTCTTCCCATGACGCGAAGGACGATACGCCCTTGACCATGCAGGCATGCATCACGAAACATTTTCCCGTGACATAAATTTCGAACAGGCGTTTTTACTCGTCGGTCACACACCCTTGTGACGCGCTCTTGACGTTCTTGATGTATTTGTACAGTGTCCCTCGCGTTGCGCGGTAAGGCGGTGCCGACCAGGCGGCTTTGCGTTTGGCCAGTTCGTCGTTCGACACGGCAAACGCAATGGTGTTGATCCTCGCGTCGATGGTGACGCGGTCGCCATCCTGCACGAGTGCGATCGGTCCGCCGTCCTGCGCTTCGGGCGTGACGTGGCCGACGATAAACCCGTGCGAGGCGCCGGAAAATCGGCCGTCGGTGATGAAAGCAACTTTACCGCCAAGCCCGGCGCCCATGATCGCGGCTGTGGGGTTTAGCATCTCGGGCATGCCCGGTCCGCCTTTGGGTCCCTCGTATCGAATGATGATCACATCCCCTTCCTCGATTTTGCCCAGTTGCAGTTGTTCGAGCATGGTTTCTTCCTGATCAAACACCCGCGCCGGGCCGGCGAAGATTTCGCCTTCTTTGCCTGTGATCTTTGCGACCGCGCCGTCGGGCGCCAGATTGCCGCGCAGGATTTGAATATGCCCCGTCGCCTTGATGGGCGCCTCGAGCGGATGCACCACGCTCTGCGAGTCGGCGAGGCCAGGTTCATTGGCAAGGTTCTGGGCGATGGTCTTTCCTGTCACGGTGATGCAGTTTCCGTCGATCATGTTGTTTTCGAGCAGGTATTTCATCACCGCCGGCACGCCGCCGACTTTGTGCAGATCCTCCATCACGTACTTGCCCGACGGTTTGAGGTCCGCCAGGAACGGTACGGTGTTACTCACCTTCTGGAAGTCGTCGATCGTCAGTTCGACACCCGCGGCCCGCGCTATGGCGATCAGGTGCATCACCGCGTTGGTCGAACCACCTAGGACGGTGATCGTCACCATTGCGTTATGGAAAGCCTGCCGCGTCAGTATGTCGCGTGGTTTCAGATCCTTTTCCATGAGTAAGGCGATCGCCTTTCCGGCGCGAACGCACTCATCGTGTTTCGCATTGTCATCGGCGGGTATGTTAGCGCTGTGAGGTAGTGACATGCCCATCGCCTCGATGGCGGTGGACATCGTGTTGGCGGTGTACATGCCGCCACACGCGCCTGGACCGGGGCAAGCGCCTTTGATGATTTCCTGGAACTGTGACGGTTCGATCGCACCGACGGCAAGCTGCCCGATCGCGTGGGCTACGGATTCGATATCGCGCGGCTGCGTCTGGCCGTCGAAGTTCGTACACCCGGGTTTGATCGTACCGCCGTATACGACCAGAGCCGGGCGGTTCAGGCGTGCCATCGCCATCATGCAACCGGGCATGTTCTTGTCGCAACCCGGTATCGTTATCAGTGCGTCGTAAAACTGAGCGGCCATCACGGTTTCGATCGAGTCGGCGATGATCTCGCGCGACTGCAGCGAGTAACTCATGCCATCGGTGCCCATCGAAATACCGTCCGACACGCCGATCGTGTTGAACCGCATGCCTACCATGTCGGCCCCGGTCACACCCCGCTTGACCTTCTCGGAAAGGTCCAGCAAGTGCATGTTGCACGGGTTGCCTTCCCACCAGACGCTGGCGATGCCGACCTGCGGCTTGTTCATGTCCTTGTCGGAGAGGCCTGTGGCGTAAAGCATCGCCTGCGAAATCGCGCGGTTGGTGGGTTGCGTGAGTTGGGAACTGAACGGGTTGAGTGCTTTAGGCATGACATAATCCTAAATTACGGAATGGGCTTACCTATAAACGGCAAGGATTGTATCAGTTTAGCCGCACACAGGAGGGGCTACCCGGCGCCGCGCACGGCTTGGCAAAATGCGCGGATCAAGCCGGGATCCTTGACGCCGCGCGATGATTCGACGCCACTGGAGACATCCACGGCATACGGCCGCACGAGGCCAATTGCCCGGGCGACGTTCACCGGCGTGAGGCCCCCGGCCAACACAATCGGCGGCGTTGGGGACCGATCGCACAGCTTCGCCACGGCATGCCAGTCTATGGTCCGGCCGCTACCCCCGCCCAGGGCGCCAATGCTTGTCCGCGGCGCGTCGAACAGCACACCCGATACGTTCTCGCTCGCGTCGCACCACGCGGCAAACCTGTCTGAGACATCATCGTTCATCAGAACGGCCTTGATCACGCGCAAGGGCGCGAGCTGGGCGGCAAGCTGCGGCGTTTCACGGCCATGAAGCTGAAGGCTCGTCAATCCAACGCGTGTCGCGGTGTCTCGCATCACGTCGATCGCCGCGTCAGCGAACAGGCCAATAGGCTCAACGTAAGGGGGCAGCGTGGCGACGATTTGACGGGCCTGCTCCGTGGTGACCTGCCGTGGCGAGCCGTCGACAAAAACAAGACCGATCGCATCGGCACCGGCGTCGGCCGCCACCTCGGCGATCCGGGCATCCTGCACACCGCATATTTTGATGCGAGTTGACGTCATGAGCATATTGTACGACCTCGATCAGCCGACAACTTCCAGATGCGCGTACTGGAGCACCAGCGTTTTGACACCGCACTTGGCAAACTGAACGCGGGCGCGCGTGTGGGCGCCGACGGTATCGACTTTGAGCACACGCCCGAGCCCGAACTGCGCGTGACGAACAATCGCATCGACCGGGAACTGCTGCACCAGTTCGTTGGCCGGCGCCCTATCGGGGTCAAAAGCCATCCGGGTTCGCCGGTTGAACTGTTGGCCCCCCTCGCTTTCGTCGATCTTTTCGATCGCATCGTCGGGCAGCTCGCCGAGGAACCGACTGGGTATGACAGCCTGTGTCTGGCCGAAGATCGTACGGCAGCATACGTGGGTCAGCGCCAGGTGCCGACGGGTACGGGTGATGCCGACAAAGCAGAGCCGCCGCTCCTCCTCCAGCGCCGGCAGATTATCCTGCGATCGTACATGCGGCAGCAGCCCGTCCTCGAGGCCGATCATCGCCACGACGGCATACTCAAGCCCTTTGGCCGCGTGCAATGTCATCAGTGTCACCGCACCCTGTTCGTTGTCCACCGCGTCGACATCGCTGACCAGACTGATGCGCTCGAGGAACGCCTCCAGCTTGGCCGACAACGACGTGGAGGCGTCGTCGTCGGCGTGCTCGAAGTCGTACTCCTCATCGAATTGCTGCGCGGAGCTAACCAGCTCGCCGAGGTTGGCCAGCCGTTCGGCGTCGGGGTCGTTCTTGTCGTTGCGGCAGTAGTCCTCGAGGCCGGATTCACGCAGCACCCGTTCGAGAAACAATCGGACGGAGTCGGACTCGTTCTGCTCAATCGTGCCGCGCCATCGATCGAGCATCGCGCGGAACTTCGCAACGGCGGAGACCGCTCGCGTATTCAGCGCGACCACTTCGGCCGGGTCGTCCATGATATCGCTGACCGTCATCCGCCTAGCGACCGCGTGCGCCTGCATCGCCTTGACCGTACGATCACTGATGCCACGTGTCGGCGTGTTGATCATGCGCAGCAGGTTGACCTCGTCGGCGGGGTTCACCACGACGCGCAGATAGGCCACGGCTTCTTTGATCTCCTTGCGATCGTAAAACGCCGTACCACGCGCCACCTGATAAGGTATCGCCTCGTTGCGTAGTGCATCTTCGATGACACGGCTGAGCGAATTGACCCGGTAGAACACCGCCATCTCGCTCCACGCGATCCGCTCCTGCTCGTTGAACTTTCGCAACTTATCGACGACCCAGTTCGCTTCGTGCTGCTCGTCGTAGCAGCGGACGACGCTAATCTCGCTGCCTGTTTCATTTTCTGTCCACAATCTCTTGTGTTTGCGCTGCACGTTGTTTTGAATGAGGTGATCCGCCACGGCGAGGATACGCTTCGTCGAGCGGTAGTTCTGCTCGAGTCTAACCACCGTGGCGTCGGGGTAGTGGCTTTCGAACTCGAGAATGTTGCGGATATTCGCACCGCGCCAACTGTAAATCGACTGGTCCGGATCGCCCGTCGCACAGAGATTGCGATGCTCGGCGGCGAGCGTATGGGCGATGGTGAATTGGGCGTGATTCGTGTCCTGATACTCATCGATCAGGATGTACTGATACCGCTGGCGCAACTCGGCGAGCACGTCGTCATGGCCGCCCAGCAGTTGCACCGTTTTGATGAGCAAGTCGTCAAAATCCAGGGCCTTGTTTCTCGCGAGGATGCCCTGGTACTCGTGAAATACCTTGGCGACCATCCTGGCAAAGAAATCGTGCGCGGTCTTGTCGTAGGCTTCAGCGTCAACCAGATCATTCTTCGCTGTGCTGATCGCACCCAGCATCTTGCCGGGCGGAAAGTTGCTGGTGCTGATGTTCAGGTTCACCAGCGCCTGCTTGACGGCGCGCTTCTGATCGGTGGTGTCGTAGATCGAATAGCCAGGCGGCAGGTTGAGCCGATCCGCGTAGATGCGCAGCACGCGTGCGCAGAGGCTGTGAAACGTGCTGACCGTCACGGCGGCCGCCTGGCGATCGCTTAGCATCGACCCGATGCGTTGGCGCATCTCGCCGGCCGCCTTGTTCGTAAAGGTGATCGCCAGAATGTTCCAGGGCGCCAACCCGACGCCGAGCACAAGGTGGCCGATCCGCCGCGTGATGACACGCGTCTTACCCGAGCCTGCGCCGGCCAGCACCAACAGCGGACCTTCCACGTGCGTCACGGCCAGCCGCTGCGGCTCGGTCAGGTCCGACAGCAAGGCGTCGGTCGGCGGTGCGGGGCTCGTGGCCGGTTCGCTGTGCATTACCGCATCATAGCAGCCGAAGCGACGCGTCGGCACACGAGCTACTCTCGATTTTCACAACGTCCGCGACCAGCGATCGTGGCTTTATGGAGGATCGCGTTGATCAGTTGGACAGGGCACCGTCACCGTTTTCGCTTGGCTTGAATCGGTCGGCAACCACGACGGTCCGGCGCAGGTCGCGCAGCAACCGGTCGAGATAGACAAACCGTGCCGTCGCGTCGGTCTCGACCAACATCTTGTACCGGTCATCAAGGTCGTCACAGACGGCCATCAGGGTCAAGTCAATCAGCGTGGCTGTCGGCGCCTCCCGGCTGAGCCATTTCTTGACGGCGCTGATCACGGTCAACTGAGTCAGCAGCGGATCGCGCAGGTAGGTTTCGAGCCGGTGCCGTTGCTCGGACAGATCGATCTCCATGACACTGCTGTCCTCGGTGGGCTCGAGCAGCGCGAGGCGAAACGGTTTACCGGACACTTCCTCGATCAACCGGGCCCGGCAGATACCCTGCAGCAGGATGTCGTATCGTCCGTCGGGGTACTTTTCGTGCCGCACGACGTAGCCGACGCACACGTGCGGGCGCAGCGGCGGGCTGCCCTCGTAATCACTTTTCCACTGCTCCGGCTCGAACAGGGCCATGGCGATCAGGCCGCGCGAATCGATCGCGTCGGCCGTCATGGCGCGGTAGCGCTGCTCGAAGATGTGCAGCGGGATCGTCGCGCCGGGCAGCAGCACACAGTTGGGCAGTGGAAACAGCGGCACCGGGTCATCGAAGTCAATCTGAAGTGACTCAGGCATGGTTTATCGCCGCCGCGGCACCTCGTCCAGAGTGAGAGCACCTAGCCACATGCGTGGATCAAATCTCGAAGTCTCCCACGCGTGAATCGGATGACTCATTCGGTTCGTCATGCCGGCGCTTGCGCCGGGCACGCAGCTTGGGTTGGGGATGGTCGACGCGAACAGTGTGATCGGGTGGTACCGATTGATAAAGAAACACCGAACCGTTGATCACGCATCGTGCGCCGATGACCGTCTCGCCGCCGAGAATCGTGGCGTTGGGATAGATGGTGACGTGATCCTCGATGGTGGGATGTCGTTTGCGCCCCCGCCACTTGTCGCCGTCCTTGGGCGCCAACGCACCGAGCGTAACGCCCTGGTAGATCTGTACGTGGTTGCCAATGACGGACGTCTCGCCGATGACCACGCCGGTGCCATGATCGATGAAGAACGATTCGCCGATCTGCGCACCCGGGTGGATGTCGATACCCGTCTCGTTGTGAGCGTACTCGGTCATGATACGTGGCAGCAGGGGCACCTCGAATCGGTGCAACTCGTGTGCGATGCGATAGATCAGGATCACGTCGATGCCGGGATAGCAAAAGATCGCCTCATCGGTACCCACGGCGGCGGGGTCGCCCTTGAAAGCAGCCCGAATATCGGTCGCCAGCACGCGGCGAATCTCGGGGATGAGATCGAGAAACGACATGGTAATCTGCTGGGTCCGCTCGTCGCGGTCGGCCCGGCCCGAATCACCGTGGCCGACGCGATTGGCCTCGTATTGCAATGCCTGGCGAACCTGCTGGTAGAGTTGATCGCCGGCTTTGTCCAGCAACTCGCCAACGCGGCCACGGATCGTCTGGGAGGTCAGGCGATGCTCGTCAAAAAAACCGGGAAAGATCAGCCGGCGCAGCAACTCGATGACCTCGATCGTTCGTGCGCGGTTGGGCAGGAATGAGGCGTCAAGGTGCTGAGTACGCCCATCAGCATGATAGCTGTCGACAATCCGACCGATCAGATCATCCATCCCATGGTGCTGTTTGTCCCTGCTCGCGGTGGACATCGTCGATATGTTAGCCTGAAAAAAACGGCCCGTCTTGCGACGAGCCGGCGTGATATCAGATCACTTCGTCACGACCCCGCGACGCAAAGCATTTGCTCGAACCCCAAGATTAGGTGGGTGCGCCGCCAAGTCATCCAGGCCTTCCACTCGATGGAGGCTTGACCATTGCGCCGGTCGTCGCTCCCTTGGGGTCTGCATTGGTTCGAGCAAATAATTACTTTGCAACGATCCGGGGCCAGTCCAAAGCAACCTTCACCTATCACGTTCTTATTATAGCACAATCTGGCCGACCGCAATATCGCCACAAAAAAAGTTTGTCAAAAATTCCCCTTGCTCTCGTTGAACGGATGACATCGGCGCCCATGCCACACGTGGCAGCCAACAACGAGCCTTGATCGGACTTGGCGCGTTCCTCATCGGATCGTGGTTAAACAAAACCGGATCTTTAAGAGGACCCCGGGACATTGCCTTGCACACATTCAATGTCAGTCATTCGGAGCCGACGACGCGATCGATTTCTTCGGTGTTGGTCACGCCCTTGCCGACAAGGCGATATCCGCTTTCGCGCAATGACGCGAACAGGGTCGTGCGAATCGCCTTGCGCATCTCATGAATCTTCTGGCCGGACAAGATCGCGTCGCGCAACTCATCGTTGGCGGTGAGCAACTCAAAAATGGCGCGCCGCCCGACGTAGCCGGTCTTGAGACAGCGTGAACACCCGATCGGCTCGTACACGTTCGTGACATTATCCAACCCGAACCTGCCCATCCGCATCATCTGCCCAGGCGACAGGCGCGTCGACCTCTTGCAATACTGACAGAGTTGTCGCACCAGGCGCTGGGCGAGCACCAAGTGCAGGCCCGACGCGACAAGGTATGGCTCGATGCCGAGGTTCAGCAGCCGATACACCGTACCGATCGCGTCCTGGGCGTGTACGGTCGAAAATACTAGGTGTCCGGTGATCGCCGCCTGCATGGCGATCACGGCTGTCTCGGTGTCCCGGACTTCGCCGACGAGTATCACGTCTGGATCCTGGCGCAACACGCTGCGCAGCAGCGTGGAAAACGTGTTACCCGTGGCGTCGTTGGTGGGCATCTGCGTGACGCCGTCGACCTGGTACTCGACCGGATCTTCGATGGTGATCACGTTGCGCAGGTTGACGTCTATGTCGCGGATCAGGGCATAGAGCGTCGTGGTCTTGCCCGATCCGGTCGGCCCGCACATCAGCACCATGCCCTGATCCTGACGGATTACCTGGGCGACCTCCCTGGCCATCCAGGGTTGCAGCCCGAGGTCCTTGAGGTGTGTCGGCGCGTTGGCCTGATCGAGCACGCGGATAACCAGTTTCTGGCCATACATCGCCGGCGTAAAGCTGACGCGGTAATCAATCTTGCGACCGGGAGCTTGAACACTGAAGTGACCGTCCTGCACCGTACTGGAGCGGGCGATGTCCATGTCGCACAGAATCTTGACCAACCTCATCAGGCGGGAGGCGATTACCGGATGCATGTCCAGCACGTGAACCATCATGCCATCGACGCGCACCCTGACGGGAAAGGCCGCATCCTTCGGCTCGAGGTGCAGGTCCGTCGCCCGGATCGACAGGCAGAACAACAAAAGTGTGCGCAGAAACAGTACGCCGTCGCGTCCCACCCGCATGGCGGCGATGACATCTTCGGCCGCGGGCGCATGCACGACCTTTCCACGAGCGTTGTAAAGGCCGAGGTCGGACGCCTCCAACGAGGGCGAGGGCAAAGCGGCAATCAACTTGTGCAGCATTCGATCGTGTTCGACGGCCGCGGCGATCACTTGCTGCGTGTCGTCGCCATCGACCGCCTCGAGTAACGGTGATTCGATCGACGGCGGCGGCGTATCACCGCTCGGTGGCGACAATTGTGGTGCGCGGCGCATGGGCCCATTGTCATGCATGGGCCGCCGCTCCACCTCGATCGCGGGTGTACTGTCGGAGTTGTCAGCCGGCGTACCCGCCGAGGACTCGCATTCTGCCCCGACCGGCGGTTGCTCAACGGCCGGTTGCGCCATGGAAGAGCGATCGGTAGACGAGCGGTCCATTGACGACCCCTCGCCATCGAGCGCATGCGTGATCAGGCCGGGCGGGGCCGGCAACTCGACCGAGTCTTGCGATGGCGTGGTTAACGGGCCGGGCATCACGCTCGATTTTGCACCCTCACCGGCCGCACGTTGTTTGACCGTCAGCATCTGGAACTCGATCTCGACCGGCCCAACGACAATGATATCGTCCACCTTGAGTACGGCCTCGGTGATACGCCTGCCGTTGACCACCGTGCCGGTGCGCGAGCCAAGGTCGCGCACGCGGAATCCGCCGTCCGTGCGCTCGATAACGCAGTGGAATCGACTCAGCCGTTTGTCCCGGTACGCCAGCGAATTGGCCGAATCCCGGCCAATCGTCACCGGCTCACCGGTAAGCAGAAGCTGGCGAGTCTGCTGGCTTGTGGCAACCTTGATGACGGGTTTGAGCATGGTCAAGAATCCGCCGGACAGCGTGCATTCTAGCGTATTGTCCATGGCGGCGAGAGATCACGCCGGCCTCGTCTTAGTTGAGCGCAAAGCGTCGGATCGCCTCCCCAACACCGTCCTCGTCGTTGGACGGCACGGCGAAGTGCGCGGCCTTTAATACGTCGCGCCAGGCATTCTTGACGGCGACCGCCAAGCCTGCCCATTTGAACATGCCAAGGTCGTTGGGTGCGTCGCCGATCGCCATCACCGATTGGGCGGGCACATCATACATCCCGGCCACCCTGGCCAACCCGACCGCTTTGTCGACACCTTCGGCGACAACTTGCAGCAGCTTGAGATGACTCGTGGCAAACGATACGCGGGCCCGGAGCTTTTCGTGCAGGGTCATCTGGATGTGCGCCAACTCGTGGGGCTCGCCCGTCATAAATACCTTGGTCACCGGCTCGTCGAGCACCGGCTCGAGCAAGCCGGCGGCGCTGGTCACCCCGGTGTGCGGCAGGTTCAAGTCGTTGTTGGACTTGTCGCAGTAGAGCGTGTCGATCACGTCCACGCCGATGGGTATTTTCGGCGCGATCTGGCGCGCTATGGATACGACCTGACGGGCGAGCGAGGCATCGATCGGCAGATGATCGATCACCTTGCGTTGGCGGGCGTCGTAAACCAGTGCGCCGTTGTGGTTGACCTGCACAGTGTCTAGGTCAAGTTTCTGGTAGATGGCGATGACGCCGCGCGGCGGACGGGCCGTGGCCAACACCACGCGGATGCCCTGCGCTGACGCTTCGCGTACCGCCGCCACCGTCGACTCGCCGATCGTACCGTCGCTGCGCAGCAGGCTGCCGTCGAGATCAATCGCGATGAGACGAACCGGCTCGACCGGCAGCGGTTTAATGGTATCTGAGTCAAAACCCGCCATCGCAGCATTTCCCCAACGCTCGGCCGCGTGCACGAACCCCACGCATCTGCGGCACGGTCAGGATTCTTCGACCGGATCCTTCACACCCTCACGGCCATATGCCCGGCCTTTCCAGACATTTCCACCTACATAGTACCGCCAAACGCTACCCCCGGCGATCAATAGCAACAGGAACGCACCCACCGGCAGGGACATGCTGTAGAACCAACGGAGCCGAAGATGTCGGCGAATGCGATTCATCAACCGAACCTGCAGCGCAGCGGCCGTTAGCGCCGCGGCCGCCGCCGCCCACGCCGGCGCACCGGCGCCGGCGGCGGCCCAGGTCAATGCCGCCACCACCGCAACGAGCGGACCGATGCACACCAACACCACGCCGATGAAAACGCCGAGCATCCGGTCGGGACGGTAGTTCACGCCCGCATACATGTTCTTCGTGAAGCCCTCCCACTGGTCCGACCACCCCTCGTACATCCGGCAACGCAGCAACTTGCCGGTCACCACGGTCCGTATGCTTGCGCCGGCGCGTTTGAGTTGCCTGCCCAGATTCAGGTCTTCGATCACGCACTGTCGCACGGATCCGTGACCACCGACCCGATCGTACCACTTGCGGCTGATGAGCATGAATGCTCCACCGGTGAAAACGATGTCGGGATAAGCCGGGTCCACCGCCTTCTCCAGGGGAAACAGAACGCAGAACGCCAGGACCACCGCCGCCTGCACCAGCCGCTCGCCGGTCGTGCCGAAATCAAGTTGGGGAAACAAGGCAACGACGTCGGCCTCGTGTTGTTGCGCGTAACGCATGGCGGCGTGCAGACACTTGGGATGCCAGTGGATATCGGCATCGGTGAAGCAGATGAACTCCGCGGGACGTGGGTGTCGGATGTCAGCATCCGAACCCGTATCGAGCGCCTCTATCTCGGCCAGGGTTTCGTACCCACGCTGCACGGCCCAGCATTTGCCGACCCACCCGGCCGGCGGGTGACCTTCATTGCGGACGATGGCCATGTGCGGATAACGCTTGGCGTATTCGGTCGTGATGGCCGGAGTATCGTCATCGCTGTCGTCATCAACGAACAGGACGCGAAAATCGGGGTACTGCTGCTCGGCCAACTCGGCAAGCGTCTGGCGAAGGTGCGCCGCTTCGTTTCGGCCTGGACAGATAATCGCCACCGGCGGCAACGCCTCGCAATCATTTTGCCCATCGATGGTTGGCAACAGTTCCTGGCCCAGTGCCAGCCGCCACCCGGACGCGGCGCTCCACCGCAACCAAAGGGCGGCAACCACCACCATCACCGCCGCCAGCAACCAGCCAACCATGTAGACCTCCACCGGCGAACTATAAACGAAATGGATCCGTCCGCGTTGACTTTCGATAGTGATCTCGTCGTCGTCGTCGAGGATGCTGGCGGGCAAGTCGAACGTTGCCTTCCCCGGCGACGCGTGGATGGCAGTGCCGTTGCTAGCCGTCATCGGTGTGATCGGCAAGATGCGTAGGCTGCAGGCGGCGGGTCAGTTTCTCGCGGGTGTAGCAAGAAGCGCGAGATTGTACCCACTGGCGTGGTACGAGCTACCCGGCCCGCAGTACGCCTAGCGGTACCTGGTCGCTGCGTCCTTGGAGTAATCACGGCGGCAGTACCGGCATCGGAACCGCCAGAAGATCTGGCCGTCGGCGACCGTGTTATCGGCGCAGGCGACCGGGGCCGATGGAGCGGAGCCGGATGGCGGTGCTGCCGAATATCGCGCGCAGCGTGCGCAACATTTCGGTCCGTGACGGTTTGTCATCGTTCGTGAAAGGTACCGGCGACGAGCAAGGTGACGGCGACTGTAAACCTGCAAAACAAAGGGCAAGTGCGCTGAGACTCATGACAATTCGTCGTCGTTCGTCAATCCGCCCGGCAGGGCTCGAACCTGCAACCTGCGGTTCCGTAGACCGCCGCTCTATCCAATTGAGCTACGGGCGGTGAATTGGCGTCATCGTAGTAACGACCACTCTCATCGTCAATAAGCCCTGGGCTACAAATGACAAGTGATGATTTCACGAAGCCTTGGCAGGTGCTGGCGGCGTCGCTCGTTTTTGCCGTTCGGGTCACTGTCAGGTATTGCTGATGAATATCCGCACGACAATCGCATTGGACGTGCTGATCACCGCACCGCTGCATTCCGTGCGGCACACGGCAACTGAACGAAGGCCCGAGGCTGCTCACG
>CAUYYV010000032.1:0-17200 GCA_963577075.1 Phycisphaerae bacterium | reverse complement strand
GTAACTGGGGTCAAAGAAGTGGCCGGCGCTCGACATCCACTGGTTCTTGACGAGGTGGCCCGACATGGGTTGGTGTTCGTCTCTCGGCCCCATGCGTTTCTTGCTTTTGTCGCCCAGGATGACAAACACGGGCAGGACGATCCGGCCGCTGCTTGTGCGGAGGAACGTGTCCTGCAATCCAGCGGTGACCATGCCGGGTGGGGTCATGATCACCGGCGGCTGCCAGGTCTTGCCGCCGTCGTTCGATCGCCAGAATTTGAAGCCGAGGTTACGCGTCGGCATGGCCCAGGTGCCTTCGGCCATTGCACCGGGTATGCGGGCACACAGGCCGACCGCGTTCTTGCCGGACAACTTCACGATGGAGGTTTCCGCTCCGCCTACCGGGTCCCCGTTGATGTCCACCATCAATTCATCTTCGTGCTGCGCCCGTGACCAGGTCATGCCGACGTCATCCGACCATTCCAGCGCACGATAAGATGCATGCAGGATGCGTCCGTTCTCAAGTTCGACAAACGTGGAGGTGTGTCCGAACGGGCGAGACTGAATGGAGATCGCCAGTTCGGGAAGTGTCATCGGGATGTTGCTCATCGCGTCGCGGCCCTTTTTTATCGGGGATCCTCCAGTTTACAGGATTAGGCTGATTCCCCGATATGTATCGTGTTGCGTCGAGTTTATGGTATGAAATAATCGCGGGCAAGTTGGCGTGTCGGCGCAAGGCGCCTGTGCCGCGATTGCCGTGCCGGGTGCTTTTTTCGACGCTGGCCAGCTGAAAGGCCGGCCTCGGGTTGAACCAGCCTGCCGCACGATGCGGGATCTGGCCAACATTGATTGCGGTGAAGTCCAGTCCATGAGGTGCGAAGTGGTGCGGGCCGACCCGGAATTACGGCGGGACATCGTGACGGGCATATACTATGCGTAGCGTGTTATGCCAGCGACCATGCAGGAAACACTCCATGTCACCTGATCAATCACGCAGGGGCCGACGGGGTTTCACGCTGGTAGAAATGCTCGTAGTGCTCACCGTCATCGTTATTCTGATCGCCCTGTTGCTGCCTGCGGTGAAGCAAGCCAGAGAGCACGCGCAGAGGACGGTCTGCCTGAGCAATCTGCGACAGATCAGCATGGCGCTGCACAGCTACTGCTACGATAACGGCCAGGTGTTCCCCTCGCTGGCGCGCGACGGCAGCGATACGCCCCAACCGTTTGGCAGCAATCAGGTGGCCTGGAACCAGTGGCTCTTCGGCGGCCGAAACGAGGACATCGGGCTGCCCCACCATGATCCCAACGTCCCGCGGAAGTTGGATGGTTACGCCGCCGTCTAACTTTATGAATGCCCCCCGGACTTCGGCACGCTCGCGGACCGGTTCTCGCTCGCTGGTCCAAAGGGTACCTGGTACACGCTGTACGGCAGCAGCTACCTGTTCAACTCAAACTGGTACTCTGGCCTCTTGCCCCTCTTGCCGGCGCCCGATCCGCATTGGAAGCATCCGGTCTTGTGGGGCAAGCGCCTTGATGAAGTGAAGCACACATCGCGGCAGATCATGATCGGCTGCGGCGCACTGGATTACATCTCGCCGTATTGGTCTCGGTATCCCAGCCTGGGTTACCACGGCACGCCTCGGCCGTGGCACGACCCGCCCCGCGCCAGGCAAAACAACCTAGGTGTCACCACCTATAGCGACGCGGCTTTCTATCCGCAGTCCTGCCCGATGGCGTTCACCGACGGGCACGCCACGTTTCAGGCCATGGGACCGTACGACGAACCCGATCCGGCGACGAACCAACCCGAATATATACTCGACCCGAAGTATTGGCCTTGTCGAACGCGCCCATGGCGTCAATGTAGATGACCGGAGTCCGCAGTTATGATAAAGAGCATGAAGTCGCACACCGCAAGACGTTCGTGGAGCGCCACCATGAAGACATCACACGGACGCCTGCCCGGCTGCGAACGGCGAACCCGGGACTCGCGACTCACCGCGTTCACCCTCATTGAGATGCTGGTGGTCATCGTGATCATCGGCATCCTGGTCGGCATTGTGCTGCCCATGCTGGTAGGGGCGCGGCGTGCGGCGAACATCCGGCAATGCATGGCCAACATGAAGCAGGTCGCGACCGCCTTCGACTATTACCTGTACGACAACGACCAGACCTATCCGACCGGTGCATTGGATGACGACGTACCGACGGACAGCCAGTGGAACAGCGGAGGCACCGTCGACGGGATGTTCTACTCGAAGGTCGCCAGCGTGTTCCGTCACAACCTGATCGGCGACACGGGCGACACTTCACTAGCGTCGAACTACTCGGGATCGGCCTCGTTTGACGCGGGCAACACGCCGCGCGACAAGCGATTGCTGAACCTGTACTTCGGCGGTGGCGGCACGGACTACGACGCGGGCTCCGTCGAAGCCTCGCGATGTCCGCTCGACACCGGATTTTACCGCGACGTATCCGCCCCGGCATATGAAGTCGTCGGCTCGTCTTACTATTACCCCAACCGCCATTTCATCGGGCAGATCAAGCCATCCCCGATGGGGACCAGGAAATCCGGTGAGTTCAACATCTGGTCCCTCGAAGCTCACAGGGTCATTGAGATCAAGAATCCTTCCAAAAAAATGCTGATGTCGGACCTGAACATCATGGCCGGCCCCCACTTTTATGGGACGGCCAATGAAAACGCCGCGTGGCACGGCGCCCCACACGACGGCCGCTACTTGGTAAACATCGCGTTCGCCGACGGCCACGCCAACCAGCACATGCGCAAGAAACCACCCTACAATCCGAAGCCCGCCAAAGTGGCGGCCGGCGCCACCAATATTAATGGGCTGTGGACCCGGCAATGGATGAACGCGGACGAGTACTACTGATCACTCTGCCCGATGTCGGCGGACATGACGCGGCGCCCATCTACAAGCAAGGCCAGTTCGACACGATCGGCGATGGTCACGGTCAATGGCAATGGGTCAACCAGGTTAAAGAGCGCGGCCACGCTTGGTCGGTCATGCGGCCGTACGCGTACTATTACGATCGGGCTCCAAGTGTTGCACCGGTGTCTATTGTTTAGTCGACGCGTGTTTTCGATTGGCTGCTGAGGCGGGCAGAGAGTGCTCGGTATTCCAAGTTCACCGTGAGTTCCAACTCCTGGCATTGGTAATCTCAGGCCTCACTCCAGTCGAACACGACGTTCATCATCGATTTGTCGCGCCGCAGGGCCATCTCATACGGCTCGGTGATCTGCGTGTAGTGCAAGCGGTGGGTGATGAGGCGCTTGGGTTCGAGGCGCCCCTCGGCCATGAGGGTCAGGAGATGCGCGCGGTGCCGCGTCTGACCTCCACTTTCAGGTTCGGGCGGGGGAAAGACATAAGGGTCGGCGTGGTGGCTGATGGCGTGAAGACTGATGCCCTTGATGTAGAAGCGATCCATGGAGAGGGGGTTGAAATCCAGCGGGGCTTCCCCCCGGCCCAGGAGGCTCACGATCGACACGCGGCCGTTGGGGCGCACGATATTGACCGCGGTGTCGTATGCGGGCCAGGTGTTGGCCGTGAGGATGACAAGGTCGATGCCGCGGCCGTCGCTAAATGAATCGAGCTTGGTCCCCAGATCGGGATCACTGCTCGTGAAGCATGCGTGCGCCCCCATCTTCATGGCCATGTCGAGGCGCAGATCGCTATTGCCGATCGCGGCGACGCGGCCTCCATAGAGCGGCCCCACGGCGACGGCCCCTAGTCCGAGCGTCCCAAGCCCCACCACCGCGACCGTCTCGCCCGGGCGAAACAGGGCCTTGTGATAACAATGGGCACTGAGGGAGTAAAGATTCACGAACACGCCGTCTTCCGGGTGCACACCGTCGGGCACCTTGAGCAGTCTTGACGCGGGGGCCACGTATTCCGACTGGTGGTGCATCGTCGACACCACCCGATCCCCGACGTGGAACTGCGTGACTTTCGCCCCCACACCCCGCACGATCCCGAAGTTGCTGTCCCCGACCCAGCGCGGATATCCCGGCGCCCCCGGCACCGGCTCGGCGCCCTCATAATTTCCCCGATCCGTCCCGATCTTGAAGGCCGTGATCCGGGTCTCGACCCACACTTCCTCTGGCGCGAGATTCCGGGTCTCCAGGTCCTGCTCCTCCAGGCGCAGGTCCCCGGGACCGTACAGCATGGCAATCTTCATGGGCGGTGCTCCCAATGGTTCTCAGTTTCAACTCCGTGTCGCGCGCCGTCAACCGGCTCGGCTCGCAAGGCGTGAATTGTAACCGGCTTCACGATAAGATCGCGCGCAAACGCCACGCCTCCTGCTTCAAGGGTACCACCAGCACCAGGTGGTCATCGCCCTGGGCGTCGACACGAGCACACCCGTGACGGCCAGCACCGGCATCGCCATCCACGCTGCAACGGGGACAACATCGCCCGGCTTGTCCGCCAGCATGAACACGTCGCCGCACGCCCCCCTCTCCTTCTAGGTGGCGTGCGTAGATCAGCCGCCGGCGTCATAACACTTGTGCGGTAAAGCCCACGCCATCCATGCGCCGCTTCAGCTCGGCGCAGACGCCTTCGGGCAACGGACCGGCCTCAACGGCCTTTAGATTCTCCGCGAGGTGCTCGATATTACGCGTGCCGACGATAGTCGTGTGCAGGTGCGGATGCGCGATTGTGAAACGCAGCACAAAGGCGCTTCGGCTTTCATCGTCGCCGCGCAGGTCGTCGAGTCCGGCCCGCTCCCAGGCAGCCCAGCGTTGGCTTTCGCCGAGCGGGCCGTCTGGCACACCTTTGGCGACGCCGCCACGGATGATCGTGCCCGCTCCCGACTTGGCCGCCGCGGTGATCGAATTCTCCTCGTTGCGGCCGAGCACGGAGTACGGGATCTGATATGTCTCCAATACTCCGCGATCGATGTAGGTCTTGATATCCGGCAGCGTCGACGAGATGCCGATATGCCGGACCTTGCCCTGGCGTTTGGCCTCCTGCATCGCCTCGAGCAGTTCGCCCTCGTCGAACTGCTCCGTCGAAGGGTTATGCGGCTGCCAGATGTCGACGTGGTCGGTCTTGAGCAGTGCAAGGCTATTTTCGATGTTCTTCATGAACTGGACGCGGGTCCAAATGTGCGTCTCATCACCGAGTTGCGAACCATCCGGCCCGACGTTACAACCACACTTCGTCGCGAGGTAGTACTCATCGCGGCGATGGCTGATCGCACGACCGATGTGATCCTCGCTGCGGCCATAATCGGGCGCCGTGTCAATGAAGTTGATGCCGGCATCGAGTACGGCGTTGAGTACGCGGTCTGCGTCGTCATCGCTGATGTCTCGTCGCACGGCCATCGCGCCGTAACCCAGCACGGTCACCTGCAATCCCGT
Source organism: Phycisphaerae bacterium (assembly GCA_963577075.1). Lineage (GTDB taxonomy): Bacteria > Planctomycetota > Phycisphaerae > Phycisphaerales > Phycisphaeraceae > CAUYYV01. Next base: position 11,841 of record CAUYYV010000032.1, on the reverse strand, counting down.
CTTGCCCAGTGTTCTCTTTTCCATCGCGCGGTCTACCTAATCTAATCCAAGATTCCCCATTCGACCACATCCCGGCTCCACCATCAAGCCACTCTGGCACCAGTATAACTCCCGCCACTTTCGGCCTGGCGCAGGCCCACCTGGAATCAAATTGCCTATCAGTGACGACGCGAATCCATCGACGCAGGAGCATCAACCCACCCAGCGTGAGCAGTGACAACGTCGTGGGTTCGGGGATGACGGCAAGGAAGCCGTGATAGTTGCTGCCGCCGTAGTACCACCCGACGATATGGCTGCCATCGAGCTTTCGGGATTGCCGTGCGGGTTACTCGGCGACAGCCTCGGCAAGTTCGGCGGGGGGGGTGATGCCCTTGGCTTCGAGGACGCGTTGCTTGATCTCGTCGAAGAGGTCGGAGTTTTCATTCAGGAAGATCTTGACGTTTTCACGGCCCTGGCCAAGGCGGATCTCACCGAAGTTGAACCACGCGCCAGACTTGGTCACGACATCGCAATCGACGGCCAGATCGAGCAGGTCGCCGGGGGCGCTGATGCCGCAGTCGAACATGATGTCGAACTCGGCGTCACGGAACGGTGGTGCGATCTTATTCTTGACCACCCGGGCGCGCGTGCGATTGCCGATGACCCTGTCGCCGTCCTTGATCGACGCAGTGCGGCGGATATCGATGCGGATGGATGAGTAAAACTTGAGGGCGCGACCGCCGGGCGTGGTCTCGGGGTTGCCGAACATGACGCCGATCTTCTCGCGAATCTGGTTGATGAAGATGACGACACACTTGCTCTTGCTGATGGCGCCGGTGAGCTTGCGCATGGCCTGTGACATGAGCCTGGCCTGCAACCCCATCTGCGGATCGCCCATGTCGCCCTCGATTTCGGCGCGGGGAATAAGGGCGGCGACGGAGTCGATGACGACGATGTCGACGGCGTTGGAGCGGATCAGCAGTTCGCAGATCTCAAGAGCCTGCTCGCCGTTGTCGGGCTGGCTGACGAGCAGGTCTTCGAGATTGACGCCCAGCCGACGGGCCCAGGACGGGTCGAGGGCGTGCTCGGCATCGATGAAGGCGGCGACGCCGTCGCCCTTCTGGCCGTTGGCGATCACGTGCAGGGCGAGGGTGGTCTTGCCAGACGATTCGGGCCCGAAAATTTCAATGATTCGCGACCGGGGCACGCCGCGACCACCGAGGGCTAGGTCCAGGCTGATCGATCCGGTCGAAATGCCGGGGGGCACCTGCGAGGGATCGTCGTCAAGCCGCATGATGCTGCCCTTGCCGAAGGCCCGCTCGATCTGCCCGACGGCGCGGTCGAGGGCCAAATGCTTGTCCGAAGGGGTCTCGGGGATGGGAGATTGAATCTTGGCCATGTCATAACCCTTTGCCCTACCGTTGCTTTTGGTCGATTTTGTGGTCTTGGCTGTTTTTCTGTCAGTGGTGGTTATCATACCAATCAGGTCCTTTCGTTTCAACGGTTTGGTTTTTGATAGGGTACCGGCATAGATCGGCCATGTCAATGGATACCGTTGAGAATTTTCTTGTTTTTGTTGCGGTGGTGTTGGCGATGGCCGGTTTTCAGCCTGACCCGAGGTAACGGGATGGCGCGTGGCGTTCGGATGGCCACTGCCTCGCTTGGCCGACATCGCTGCACACCGCTCTCGCCCGGGTCGCCAATGACATCGGGTTCTGATTTCTTCCCAAGTTGTCCGGCGAGATGCCTTGCCTGACCTGGCCACTCACGTCGCGGCGATTGCTGAGGCCCAGGCCGGACCGCCATCTTCGGAATATCCGTGTTGTCCATCTGCGCAACACGTCGGACAAGCCGGTGCAGGGTACCGTGGCGGTCAGCATGCCTCGTTACGAGTTTTACGAGATGCCCAAGGGCACGGGCCACGCCCACACGCGGCAGGTGACCGGGTCGTTTGCGGGAATGATCGGTGCAACCGGCGGGTGGGAGTATCCGCTTCCGTGGGGATACGGCTATGCGCTGGGCGGCGCGGCGGCGCGCTGCGGCCAGGATTTCAACGCCGATCCGACACGCTGGAACAACCTGGGTGACCACGAGCACGCCCCGCCGCTGCGACCGAGGGCGGTGGAAGATGCCGGTGCGTCCGTGGCGGTGGACTTCGCACTTGATGGCGGCGAGACGCGGGTGGTGCGATACCTGTGGGCCTGGCACGCTCAGACCTGGTCGGCCAAGGGCTCATGCCGTGCCGGCGGCAATCAGTTCACGCACATGTACGCCGATCGGTTTGCCGACATCGAGGCGATCATTGACCACATCGTCGAAAACCACGAGTCGCTGCTAAAGCGTGTCCTCGCCTGGCAGCAGGTGGTCTACAACGAACGACAACTCGGGCCTTGGCTGCGCGACAGCCTGGTCAACATCTTGTACATGATGACGGAGACGGGCATCTGGGCGCAGGCGAAGACGCCGATCGGCGACTGGTGCAAGCCGGAGGACGGTGTGTTTGGGCTCAACGAATCGCCCCGCCAATGCCCGCAGTTCGAGTGCCTGCCGTGCAGTTTTTACGGCAACCTGCCGGTCGTCTACTTCTTCCCGAAGCTGGCGCTGTCCACGCTGCGCGCCTACAAGGCGTACCAGTTTGACAACGGCCAGCCTCCGTTCATGTGGGGCGGATACACGGCCAAGGTGCCGGTCGAGGACGGCGTCAACGGTTACGACCTGGCGTCGCCTAACCGCGGGTATCAGGAAGCGCTCAACGGATGCTGCGTCGTCGAGATCGTGCATAAGCTGTGCATGCGCAGCAACGACGAGGTGCTCGACGAGTTGTACGACATGTGCAAGCGCGCCACGGTCTGGCAGATGACGCTGCGCCCCGAGTACGGCGACAAACAGGTCGTCGCCATGCCGACCGGCGAGGGCAAGGAGTGGTTCGAGGCACCCGAGCCACAGTAGTGCGGCATCGTCAACCACGTCGGGATCATTCGCCTTGCCTATCTAAAAATAATGGCACGCATGGCTCAGAAGCACGGCGACGATGAGTTTGCCGACCAATGCCGAAAGTGGTTCAAGGCCGGCTCAGATGCAATCGACGAACACCTGTGGACCGGCAGCTATTACCAGGTAATTAACAAGCTCGAGACCGACGAAACCAGCGATCTGGTGTTCGGGTATCAGCTCGACGGCCAGTGGATCGCGCAGTTCCACGGCGTGGGCGACGTGCTGCCGAAGGACCGGGTGCGTACCACGCTCGACACGATCGGCAGGTGCAACGTCGCGCAGAGCGGCCACGGCGCGGTCAATTACTCACAACCCGACGCCAAACCGGCGAAGATCGGCGGCTACGGCGCGTACTCGTACTTCCCGCCCGAGGTGCTGATGCTGGCGATGACGTACATGTACGACGGTGACAAGGCGTTCGGGCTCGAACTGGCCCAGCGTTGCTGGCGCAATATCGTCTGCCGGCAACGCCGCACCTGGGACCAGCCCAACTATACGCGCGGCGACATCGACAACGGCGAGTACGTATTCAACCACGATTACTACCAGAACATGATGCTCTGGTCACTGCCCGCGGCGATCGCGGGCGAGGATCTGACCAGCCCGAGCAGCCCGGGCGGTTTGGTCGATCGAATGATCCGTGCCGGCGCTGTGTGAGCCACGATTCATGGACGCCAAACTGCAAGGCAAATCGGCGATCATCACCGGCGGCACCAGCGGCATTGGTCTCGGCATCGCACACGCCCTGGCCGATGAGGGCGCCCGCATGGCCGTCGCCCGCTGCAATCCCGACCCGCAGGCCATCGGAGAGCTGCGCGGCCGCGGCGTCGAGGTCGTCGCCATCCCCACCGACGTCAGCGACGAATCACAAGTCGTCCACATGGTCGCAACCGCGATCGACACGTTCGGCCAACTCGATATGTACGTCAACAACGCCGCGTGGACATGGCACCAGCCAATTACCAGGCTCGACACCAAGGCGTGGCGCAGCACGATCGACACGAACCTCTCGTCGTGCGTCTGGGCGTGTCGCGAGGTGTCACGCCACATGATCGACAGGCGACAGGGCAGCATCCTGATCATCGGCTCGACGGCCACCTTTACCGTGCAGCACACGGAACTGGCCTACCGCGTGACGAAAACGGGGCTGATGACCGCAATGCAAACGCTGTCGGTCGAACTGGCACCGTTCGGTATCCGGGTCAACATGATCATCCCGGACCATTACGCGACCCGGCTCGTCGGCGACGTACCCGAGGCGAAACTGCAAAAGTTGCTGCAAGTGATCCCGATGCGCCGCACGAGTGAGACACACGAGATCGGTCCCACCGCCGTGCTGCTGCTGTCCGATGCGCTCAGCCCGTACACCACCGGCACGTTCCTGGCCATCGACGGCGGCCTGCACCTGCAACCACTTCCTGGCCGCAGCGACGAAGAGATCAAAACCTCAACGCGCCGTAACCCCCCTTCGGATGCTCGAGTATTGACGATGCTATTCGCCGAGATAACCGATCCCGGCTGCACAATTGCCCCCGCCATTATCTGAACGCCATCACATAGTTCCACCTGCTCGGCCACGTAGGCGGTCGGGTGTATCAGGGTCGCAAATCGATAGTCGTGAGCTCGAAAGGTCTCAAAGATTTCCTGTCGGGTCGACGATCTTGGTAGATGGCCGATGCCGTTGGCCAAGATGATTTCACTGGGCGGGCGATCGAAAATGACCTTATCGTCTCCCAAGATCTCCACACCAAGAATACCTTGGCTTCGCCCTGGAATGCCTGGGTCAGTGATCCCAAGCACATCGGCCCCAAGCTGGCGGAGTGTCTCAAGAACGACCTTGGCATGGCCGCCACCGCCAACAACAATAACAGGCGTATCGCGGTTGATGGCACCTGGTTTCGTCGATTGTTTCAGGGCTCGATTTCCTCGCCGGTCTTGTAGGAGCGTTTGGCGGTCTGGCCGACGATGCTCCAGTAGGCCATGGGCGATGGTCCGGTCGCGGGCCGGCGTACCACAATTTTTGCGGCGCTTATTGCTTCGCCCTCCGCGATGTGTTGAGCAGCGAAAATGCTCTTCCTCACCACCGCCATATTGCCGCGTTCCGACTTGGCTGGTTTCTTTTCCGCACTGCCGAGTGCTGCGCCGATCTCGCGGATCGAACGGACCAGAGCCCGTAATTCCTCCGGCTCCAGCGAGGCCGCGTGGTCGGGGCCGGGCAGCGAGCGGTCGAGGGTGAAGTGCTTCTCGATGATTTCCGCGCCTCGCGCGACGGCCGCGATCGCTACGGCAATGCCGACCGTATGATCCGAGTAGCCGACAATCAGCCCGAAGCTGTCGCGCAGGGTGTCCATCGCCCGCAGATTGACGTCGTTGAAGGGGGCCGGATACTCGGTCGTGCAATGCAGCAGTGCCACATTCTCGACCAGGGCGCGCTGCCCTTCGGCGCTCTTGGCGGTCAATTCCAGTTCGTCCCGTGAGGGTGCCTCACCCTTGCCTACATAACCAAAGGCAAGCACCGACAGGGCGGCCCCGACTTCCTCCAACGTTGCCATCCCGGTCGACAGAATGACCGGCTTGCCGGTCCGGGCCGCGGCAAGCAGCAATGGACCGTTGGTGACTTCGCCGGATGGCAACTTCAAACGTGGCAGATCTAACTCATGGGCCAGCAATCGGACACTATCGATATCGAACGGTGTGGACAGGAACTGAATATTCCGCGACGCGCAGTGTTCGATCAGTCGGCGGTGCATGTCGGGCGACAGCTCCAATTTCCGCAGCATCTCGAACTGCGATTCGGTGGCTCCAGTCTGGCGAACCTGATAGTCGGCTTTTGGTGCGTATCTGGCAACCAAACGATCGGCCCGAAAACTCTGGAACTTGACCGCATCGGCATTGGCCTCGGCTGCTACATCGATCAACTGCAGGGCCTTTTCGAGTGAACCGTTATGGTTCACGCCGGCCTCGGCGATGATATAGACGGGATTATTCGACACTGAGGACATCGGTAAATCAGTTCACCGCCAAAACCGACTCAGGCATATCATAGAAGCGCTTAATGATCAGTCCCTCGAGCTCAACCGTTTAACGACGGAGTTCGCCCCATGCTCCAATTGAGGCCATTTCAGGCGCTGTCCGGCGTGCCCTTCTCCGCCATCATGGCCCCCAGCGCATACAACCCCGCCATGACCGCCGCCAGCACCGCCACCACCCACCCGATGTGTACGTGCTGCAACGCGTATGGCAATACGATTATCGTGATCACGCCGCCGCCGATAAACGGCGCCGAAAGCGGCGCCGCCAGCGCGTAATCCTCCGCCGCCCCCGATTCGAGGTCCTTGTCGATAATGCGCAGCAGCATCATTCCCTGCGCCGTCGTCCCCGTGGACATGCCGTAATTCAAGATGCCCAACTCGAACCAGTAAGCTCGCGGCAGCAGACGCCTGGCGATAAAAAACAGGCAGAACCCCGTCCAGACAAAACCGAGCACCAGCAGCAACAGCACGGGCCAGCCAAATCTCAGGATCGCGTCAACTTTCAGCGAAGTGATCGCCGCCACGATCAGAAACTCCATCGCCGCCGCCATGATGAGCTTGATGCTTTGCGGGTCGATCAGGTCACCGATGCGCAGCAGGTACATCGCCTCGCGCACCAGCAACCCTCCGACAAGCGTGAACATAAACAGAGGCAGCTTTCCGGAGAATTTCAGGATGTCCGCGCGAACCGTTCTGAATTCCTCGATTTCCTTGTTCAACCCGGCGACCGGCTCAAACAGATCGATGACGAACGGCATGGCCTGATTAAAGACCCATTGCGTGGCGAGGCCGATCGCAAACGCTACCGCCAGGATAAGGACCTGGAACACCAACGGATCGATCACCTCGGATCGCACGCGTGCGAACGCCACGGGCTTCGGCTCGCGGCGCGCCTCAAGCCCGGTCAGCCGGGCAATCTCGACGTCCCCGCGGCGCGTCCAGCCACACCGGACGGCAATGTTGACATACACGATGCCCGTGACCACGCCGAAAACCAGGCCCACGGTCGCAAACACGAACCCCAGGTCCCGGCCCTGCTCGAATCCGAGCATGTCGGCAAAGACATCGCCCATCGCCGCCGCTGTGCCGTGACCGCCGGCAAATCCGGTCTCGATCAGTTGTCCGAACGAGCCGGGCAGGTTCGCGAACGTTTTCGACTGCAAGATGACCAACCACATCGCCGCCAACCCGATCGTGACCTCGCCCACCACGATGATCCAGACCACAATCCCCTGCCTGGCCGCGAACTTGAGGCTGTTGCGCAGTGATTTGCCGGACCGCTCCAGCAACAGGCCGGCGAAAATCACCGCGATCAACCAGCCGGGCCAGCCGCGCAGCAGGTCGACAACGTCCGTGGCGTACCAGGCGAGCGTATGGTGCACGGCCACACCGGCGTCGCCCTCAAACCATTGCGGGTTGTTCACGAAATGTGAACAAAGCAAGATGAGGCACAGGCCGACGATACCGCCTAGCACGGAGGCGGGGATATACAGCACCTGCAGCAGAGGAAAAACGCGGTCTCCACGGTCAAACAAATCCTTTCGTGGCACAATAATAGGGCCAACGGCCCAGCGTTGTCGATTCAAGGTAGGTGACGGCAAGTTCGCCACGGCCCCGCGCAGCGGCAGCGGATTCAACGCATCGAACAGGCATAATTCGTCGGGGGTTCAGCCGCGACCCGAAGGGGAACACGCCATTGGCGTGGCTGCGTGCAACGGGAGACACATTCGCTACCCGGGTCTATCCGGCGCGTCTTAGCCGGGGGCCTCAAGCGTGCGACCGTGTTGGTGCAGACTGATGCCCCCCACCCGCAGGGACACCACACATGTTTGACGTTAAGGGTCACGGCGTCGTCACCGACGGCGTGACGACCAACACGCATGGCAACCGCTCCCAGCCGAGTCGACCGCGGCGCAGGATGCAGTTGTTGCGTACCGCCGTACATTAACATCAAATATCTGCAATCAGCTTGTACCTGACGACCGCACTGAAACTGCCCAAGCTGCGGGGTTGACCGCGGGTGCAGGCCAGACGGAACGGTAACCGGTCGGTCAACACATGAGGAATCGCCATGGATCGCACCACATACGACATCTATTGGCAGAGGGGTTGGGGCGTCGTCGAGGGCATCTTTGGCCGTGACGAGGTCGATCGCATCGCCGAGTTGGCGGTGACGGTCTGGGAGCAGGAGGAAGCCAGGACCGGCCAATCGCAGTTCGGCAACGTGGCGCCCATCAGCGACGTGGCGCCCGATGGTAAAACGCCGGTGCCGCGTAAGATCGGCAATCCGTTCGTCAAACACGATGAGTTTGCCAACCTCGCGCTCGACCAACGGTTGGTCGGCGAGATCGAGTCGTTGCTCGGTGGCAAGCCGCTGCTCATGACCGATCAGATATTCATGAAGCCGCCACACCACGGCGGGCCCAAGCCTTATCACCAGGACAACGCCTACTTTCTCTGCCACCCGGACGATCACGTGCTCACCGCGTGGATCGCGCTGGACGACGTGGACGAATTGAACGGTTGCCTGCGTTACATCGACGAATCGCACCGCGGGCCGATCCTTCCACACGAAGAGATTCCCGGCGAGCCTTACAACAAGGTCCCGCCCGCCGATCTGATCGATCTGAGCAAGGAATCGCTGGCCGAGGTAAAAAAGGGCGGTGTCGTGTTCCATCACAGCAAGGCGCTGCACACGTCGCACCGCAACGATTCCGACCGCTGGCGGCGCGGCTACGCAACTCATTGGGTCACCGCGGACGTCACCAGTGACAGCGACGTGCTTGGCGGCGCCTACTTCAAGCGCGCCGACTACCCGGGCCGCGACCGGGCGATTTCGTAGACAACCGTGTTCTGACATCTTGAATTTAATCAATGGCGACCCGATACCGGACCGCCGGTATTGTTCCTGTCAGAATGGGGAATTTGCCTGTCGTGGATGATGATCAAGGCTCCAATTGGCCAGGTCACCCTCAGCCTGAAAATCAGAGCGTGACGAACAAGCATGATTGCCAAACGGCCACAACGCCTAAGCCAACATGATAGGTATTTGTTTGGAAAGGCTGTTAAAATCCCATTCTAAAAGGGTTTTGCCGAGATATATGGAAAACCAAAATTATTTTCCGCCCTCCCCCTTGCATCCCTGGGCACGTGATGTAACATTCCATGGTCGTCGGGACAGTTTGACGACAACCCAACTTTGCCCCCGGAAGGGCTCGGCTTGGCTTCGGCCTTGCCGGGCCTTTTTCATGCCGCCCCCTCCCGGCGCCCCCGGCGCCCCGCGCTTCGGAGCGTCCCCGACCTGTTCAAAACTGGCACCCCACCGTCATGCATAATCGCGACGTTGTCGGGTCGCTTGGTACACTTGAGACAGGTCGGTTCGCGGCGCGATGCTAATCGGTTAGTGCATGTGACGGCGATGTCATCCGATGAAACAATCATGCGGAACGCTGGTAATTCTGGCAATGGTCGTTTTGGCCTGTTGCTGTCGGTACCCACCGCCGAAACCGACGGCGTCTATCGAGTTTCCCGAACCGGTGCCGCGCCAGTCACCGCCCGACGTTTCGCTGCCGTACGTTCATATCGATCCCGCGAAACGTTTTGTCGAGTTGGAGACCTCGGTAATCCGTCAGGTTACGCGCGAAGGCGAATGGCTTGAACTGCTGGCATGCACGAAAGGGGCCAAGGAGCATGAGTCTATCCTCCGCACCGAAGCGAGGCCCAGGCACGTTCATTTCGCCCTGTTGCTGGTCGGGCTCGAACCCGGGTCGCCCATGCGATGGAAGATTGAGAACAACACGGTAAAGATCATGCACCTGCCCCGTGGCGGTCGCGTTCGTGTCACGGCGAGATACAAACTTGGCGACCAATCAATCGACCTGCCGGTCCATCAATGGATCCGCAATCAGAAGACGAACGAGCCGTTGGCCGACAATATCTGGCTGTTTGCCGGCTCGAACTTCGAGATGATCGAGGGCCAACAGGTATACATGGCCGACCTCGACGGGTTGGTGCTGTCGCTGGTCAATTTCGGCGACGAGCTTCTGGCGCCCCCAACGACGCTGACCCGGCTCAACGACGAGAAGGCGTGGGCGACGGTCGCCGACAAAGTGCCTCCGATCGGCACGAAAGTGATATTGCGGCTTACGCCCGTGGCGGACAAGAAAGCAGCAGCCAAGAGCGGACACTGACCTGGCAGATCACATCTGATCGACACGCGTCATCGACGGGCACAAGCCGCCACGCAAGCGGTACAGCGGACCGGCGAAGAGCCCTCAATCGCGCTGGCGGAGATGCCGCGCAAATGTGTTATCATTTCACGCGCTCCCGGGTCGGGGCCGCAAGTAACTATGCCCGAACTGCACGCACAATCCGACGAGAGCACCGCGAACACTTATGCCATCCGCGTACACGAATTGGTCAAGAGCTTCGGCGGCAAAACGATCCTCAACGGCATCAATCTCGACGTGATCACGGGCGAGACCATGGTGATTATGGGCGGGTCCGGCTCGGGCAAGAGCACGGTGCTGCGGCACATGATCGGCTCGCTTCACCCGGACAGCGGCAGCGTCGAGTTGATGGGAGAGGACATCACCCGCATGAGTGAAACCCAGCTCAACGAGGTGCGCAAGAAGTTCGGCATTCTGTTTCAGTCCGGGGCTCTTTTCAACTCGATGACATTGCGTGAAAACATTGCATTGCCGCTGCAGGAGCATACGCAACTCGACCCGGCGACGATCGACATCATGGTCAAGATAAAACTTGAACTGGTCGGCCTTCGCGAGCACGCGGAGAAGTTTCCCGCCCAGATCAGCGGGGGCATGAAGAAACGCGCCGGGCTGGCGCGTGCCTTGGCCCTGGACCCCAAGATCCTTTTCTACGACGAACCGTCTGCCGGGCTCGACCCGGTCACCAGCGCCGAGATCGATCAACTCATGATCAGCCTGTCCAAGCAACTCGGCGTCACGAGCGTCGTGGTCACGCACGAAATGGACTCGGCCTTCGCCATCGCCGACCGGATGTGCATGCTGGACAAGGGCAGGATCCTGGTGACCGAAACGCGTCAATACTTCCAGCAAATGCGCGACAGCACGGCGCAGCTTGACCAGCAGGGCGCGTTGATACGCCAGTTTTTGCGCGGCGACGCGGAGGGTCCGCTGACGCAGCGCAAGCAGGCAACCGGTTATGCGGAGGATCTGCTGGGAGACCCGGGCCCACAGGTGGCGCCACGCCCGGCCGTTCAGGCCACCCGCACCGTTAAATAGGTACCACTCAAGCTGGAAATCCAAACTATGGCCTTACAACAAGACAACTTCAAAGCCGGGCTGTTTGTTCTAGTCGGCGTAGTCTTGGCACTTATCGTGATTTTTATCCTTTCCGATTTCGACCGGTTGTTTGAGCAAAAACAACGCGTACGAATTTCCTACACGCTCAGCGACGGGATCAAAGGGTTGAAGAAGGGCGCCCCGGTCACGCTGGGCGGATCGTCCGTCGGTGAAGTCGCCGAGATCCATAACAGTTACGACTCGACTACCGACAGCGTGACGGGCAAGTACATCACGATCAGCATCCCCAAGCAGATCAAGATCTTCACGGACGCGCGGATTGAACTCGACGTGCCCACCATCGGCTCGGGCACGAAACTGAATATCAGCAGCGTCGGCAGCAAGGTGTTGTATGATCCGGCGACGGTCATTGAGGGCGCAATCGCCGGCAGTACGCTGGCGGAGGACCTGGCGGCGAACATGGGCATCGAGGCCAGGCAGCGCGCTCAGATTCACGACATCATCTCCAATGTCGCAACGCTGACCGAGTCGCTCAAGAACGATGTGCCGCA
>CAUYYV010000031.1:0-17316 GCA_963577075.1 Phycisphaerae bacterium | reverse complement strand
GGCTGTTTCGCTATCGAGCCGGATGCTGTGGGTCAGGACTGCGCCGCTTTCGGCGTTCTTTATAGCACGATGGATGTTTTTGCGATCGCTGGGCGTGGTTTACCTGATCGCATTCGTCTCGTTGTGGTGCCAGGTCGACGGGCTGATCGGCAGCGGGGGCATTGTGCCGGCTGCCGAGTATCTCGGTCGGGTAGGGCAAAATTTGGCTGCGAGTGAGCGGGGCAACGAAGCCTTCTGGCTGCTGCCTACGATCTGCTGGATCAGCGCCGACGATGTCATGCTGCACGCGATGTGTGCAGCCGGCGTCGTGTTGTCGGTGCTGCTGGTCATCGGGTTCGCGCCGATTTGCGTGCTGATGCTGTTGTGGATTGATTACCTTTCACTGGTGCTGGTTGGCCAGGACTTCTTTAGTTTTCAATGGGACATTTTGTTGCTGGAGACCGGTTTCATGGCGATGTTCGTGGCGCCGGCGCACATGTGGCCACGCCTCTCGGGTGCGCGGCTGCCGTCGCCTGCCGGACTGCTGCTCCTGCGGTTTCTGCTGTTCAAGTTGATGTTCCTTTCGGGCATCACGAAACTGCTGTCGGGCGATATGACATGGTGGCAGTTGACTGCACTAGAGACGCACTACTTCACGCAGCCATTACCGACTTCGCTGGCCTGGCACGCGCATCATCTGCCCGCGTGGATGGGTGGATTCAGCGTTGCAGTGATGTACATCATCGAAATTATTGTGCCTTTTTTTATCTTCGGGTCGCGAGGTCCACGTCACCTTGCTTGCGCGGCGCTGGTACTGTTGCAGGTGCTGATCGCGGCGACGGGCAACTATGGCTTCTTCAATCTGCTGGCAGTCATGCTGTGCGTGCCGCTGCTTGATGATCGGTTGTTGCGACGACTGGCGCTGAAACGGCGGATCCAGGATCGTGATGTCGCCTGTGTGCCCGCGATCGTGTCGTGGCGATATCGGGCGGGGTGGGCCGCGGCCGGGCTGATTCTGTTGGTCAGTACACTGGTATTCGTGCGCGAGATGGTCCAGACGCATCAACGCGAGGGTCCGCCCCGCAAGGGTAACGTCCTCGACTGGCACGGCCAGTCGTTGCAGCCGATCGCCCAGAAGTACCTGCTGGATCATATCGATCGATTCCGCACGATCAACGGTTATGGCTTGTTTCGCACCATGACGGTTCGGCGTCCGGAGATAGTCATCGAGGGTAGCGGCGACGGTGTCACTTGGAAGCCGTACGAGTTTCGCTGGAAGCCTGGCGATCTGAATCGTGCGCCGCCCTGGAATGCGCCGCATCAGCCGCGGCTCGACTGGCAGATGTGGTTTGCAGCCCTGAACCCCAGGGGCAACCTGCACTGGCTGGCGCGGCTTTCGCAACGATTGTTGGAAGGCTCACCCGAAGTATTCGCGTTGTTGGGTGATAATCCCTTTCCAGACCGGCCGCCCCGCTACATTCGACTCGTCGGTTACGATTACCAATTCACGGACCGGCAGACGGGGCAACAAGCGGGTGAGTGGTGGGCGCGGTCCAAGCCCAGGCTCTTGACGCCGGCAATGTCGTTGCCCATCCGGTGAGCACGGGCAACGCTTCGGTCGGTTCAGAGCACGCCCTTGGTGCTGGGTACATCTTGGCCGGTGACACGCGTCGCGTCGCGCAGGGCGCGGCCGAACGCCTTGAAGACCGCCTCGGCGATGTGATGGTTGTTGTTGCCGTGGGCTGCTTCGATGTGGCAGTTGAACCGGCCGTGGTTGACTACCGCGGTAAAAAATTCGCGCACGAGTTGCACGTCGAATTGACCGATTTTGCCCGCGTCCGGCGCGAACCGCGCGTCGAAGACCAGTGCGGGGCGGCCGGACAGGTCGAGGCTCACCTGTGCCAGCGCCTCATCCATGGGTACGGAGGCGAACCCGAATCGCTCGACGCCCTTCTTGTCGCCCAGCGCCCGTTCGATCGCCTGGCCCAGCACGATGCCGACGTCCTCGACGGTGTGGTGGTCGTCGATGTGCTGGTCACCGGCTGCCTTGATCCGCATACCGAACCCGCCGTGCCGTGCCACATGGTCGAGCATGTGATCGAAGAACCCGACGCCGGTCATGTTGTCGTATTCACCGCCGTCGAGGCACAGTTCAACGTGGATGTCTGTCTCGCGGGTCTTGCGTGAAACGGTGGCGGTGCGTGCGGAGGTCATCAGTTATGGGTACTACCGTTGGTTGTAAATCCGGTCGAGGGCGGCGAGCAACGCGTCGTTTTGTGGCGGCGTGCCGATGGTGATACGCAACTTGTCACGCAACCGATCCTGATCAAAGTATCGCACGAGGACACCCCGTTGCTTGAGCGACCGATAAACATCGGCTGCGGCGGGTCCCTCCGCCGGGGGCCGGGTCAACAGGAAATTGGATTGACTGGGTACGACCCCGTGACCGCGATCGCGCAGTGCTTGATCCATGCGGGTGCGCTCGTCGCGGACAGCCTGCCAGGTGTGCGCCGCATCCTCGCGATGCCGCAACGCCGCCACCGCCGCCACCTGCGATACGGCGTCCGTGTTGTAACTGTCGCGTGCTTTGTCCAAGGCCGCGATCAAATCGCGATGGCCCAACCCGTAGCCGAACCGCAGTCCGGCCAGCGAGTAGCCCTTGCTGAGCGTGCGCAGGATCAATACGTTGTCCAAACCCGACGACGCGTCAAGCAGGGCAAGGGCGTTGGCGTCGGCGAAATCGACGTACGCTTCGTCGATCAGCAGCACCGCCCGGCCCTGCAGTCGGGCCGCGATCGATGCGAGCTGATCGATATCCCTGCCGATACCGCAAGGCGCATGCGGGCTGACCAGCAGCACCAGCCTGCAACCGGCCTGGCACATGCGCTCGGCCAGATCGGCCGGCAGGGACCAGTCCTCGTTCAACGCCACGCGTGTTACGTTGGTGTCGTCGATCCGGGCAAGCGCCTGGTACAGCGAATAGGTCGGGTCGGTCACGCCTAGGCCGCCGTGCCCTGCGGGGGCGCCCGGGGGGGCTGTCGACCGCGGCTCACAAAAGACCGTTACCGCCAGGCGTAGCAGCTCATCGCCGCCGTTGGTGGCGATCACCATGTTGGGTGAAAGCCCGTGCACCGTCGCCGCCGTTGCGCGGAAATCGTCGGCCAGCGGCGACGGGTAGCGGCGCAGGACCTCGGCTGTCACCGTTGCCACCGCCTCCAGCACCGCCGGCAATGTCGGGTAAGGGTTTTCGTTGGTGTTCAACTTGATCAACTCGCCCTGGCGCGGCTGCTCGCCGGGAGTGTAAGGATCAAGCCGGATGATGTTGTCGCGAGCGTAGGCCATGGAATGCGTATTTTCGCCGGGTAAACCGGGCAGGTCAATGTCGGTGCTTGGTACGCTTCGTCCGATCACATACACTGTGCGACATGAGTATCGCTCGATCGGTGGGCCGGTCAGTTCTGATCGCCGTGGTGATCCTCGGGGTCACACCATCGGCGGTACGTGCCCAGCAACTCGATTCGACGACCGAGGCGGCTGTCTTTCTACTCCGCGACAGCATGCGCGTGCGCAAGGATAACCGGCATGTGCGCTATTTGCGCGCTTTACGCCTGTTGCACGACCCTGCTCTTGAGAGGTTCTTCCGAAAGCTGACCGAGAGCCGTCACACCGTGCTGCGGGTTCACGGCATCCTCGGCCTTGCCGAGTGCAGTCCGAAAGAGAACCGTATCGAACTCGAGTTGTTGACGGAGATGGACAACGCGCGGCTTCAACAATTTGTGACCACCCTTGCCATGGACCAGAAGTTGCTGAGCGTCGACCAGGCAACGCAATTGATGGTCAACCGGCCCGACCTGCCGGAGTCGGTGCGGATGGCCGTCGCGACGTTCCTGATGAAGCACAAGGCCGAGCCAGACGCCAAGTTCCTCGAGGAAACGGTTCGGTCGGACAACGTGCGTTGGTCCAGTCTGGCGGCATTGCTCCTGGCGCAGCGGGGCAATGCCGAGGCGCTCGAACAACTGGAGGCGTTGAGTCAATCGAATACCCCGCAGCGTGACAAGGTTCGCAGCATGCTGCTCCAGACGGCGTTCACCTCGGAGTTTGATCGCGTTGGCGACTGGGCCTTGTCGATCTGCACGGAGCCTGCCGATCGCGGCACGAGCGAAGGACTTCGTCGTTTGGCGCTACGCGTCGCGCTGCGCTTTGGCGCGCCGGGCGCAGTTGCCGTTTGGCAACAGCACTATGAATCGGCCGCGGATGATGTACAGCGGCTGCGCATTGCATTGATCGCATTGAGCGTGGCGCACTGGAACGAAGAGAAACTATTTGACTTGTTGATTCGTTCGGGAAACGAATTGATGCGCCAGATCGGCCGTATCGGGGCGGCGGTGGCGTCGCGCCAGGCGATAGCCGAAGCCGTCACCGCCGCAATCGAGTTAAACAACTGGAGGATCAGCGACTGGGCTTACGTGTACGCGCGCGATCATGCGATCGACGAGGACGCGTTGCGGATTATGCTGGGCCTGATCCTGACGATTGAGGGGCCGGCTCGGTCGAGAGGCTACCGACTGCAACGCGCGGTGACAGCGGCCGCGACCCTGGCCGACCGCGACGTGACCATCGCCGCCGCCCTGTTGGCGCCCATGCTGAAGGATCCCGAGATGAGCCTCGCCACCAGGCGGGCCATCCTGCTGGGGTTGGTCCAATGTCAAAAGAATGATCCCTATCTAGTAATCAAGGGCGTCAAGCCATTTGGGGACGATCTTTCGGACTACCTGGTGCTGCTGATCACCGCCAAATCCGGCCAAAAACTAAGTACAAATCAAAATCGTGACCTGTTGATGATCGTTGAGGGCGGCGTCAATTTTCCCGCAGACCTGCGCCTTCAAGCCGCCTGGGCCTATTTAAAATTGACCGGACGGACCGAGGAGGCCCTGGCTGCCGTGCTGAATAAACCGTAACGATGCCTTGAGGCGGGCGGCGCATCGCGCCAGGTTCGCTTTATCTTGACCGGGGAAGCCGAGTCGATCACACCATGAGTGTTATTCCACTGTACCAACCGGACATCTCAGGGGCCGAGATTCAGGCGGTGATTGACGCGTTGCGATCGGGTAGACTCACCGCCGGTCCACGCCGCGATCGCTTTGAGGATCTGTGCGCCGAGCGATGCGGCTGCGGGCACGGGGTCGCCGTCAGTTGCGGCACGGCGGCACTGCACCTGGTGCTTCGCGCACTGGACATCGGACCGGGCGACGAGGTGATCACGACGCCGCTGTCGTTTATCGCTTCGGCCAACAGCATTCTTTATGTCGGTGCCACCCCGGTGTTCGTGGACATCGACCCACGCAGCCTGAACCTGGATCCCGCGGCGGCCGAGGCGGCGATCACGTCGAAGACGAAAGCCATCCTCGCCGTCGAGTTGTTCGGCGACACGACGCACATCGATCAACTGGCGCAGTTGGCCCGGTCGAATGAGATCACACTGATCGAAGACGGCTGCGAGGCGTTGGGTGGGGTCCATTGCGGTCGGCCTGTCGGGTCAATCGGACGGGCCGGCGTCTTTGGGTTCTACTCGAACAAGCAGGTGACCACGGGAGAGGGCGGCATGATCGTCACCGATGACGATCGACTGGCAGCGTTGTGCCGGTCGATGCGAAACCACGGCCGGGTCCAGCCGGATACCGACACAACGTTGCTCAGCACAGACGGCGCGCCGCTGATCCATGATCAGCTCGGATACAACTACCGCGTCTCCGAGTTGGCCTGCGCGCTGGGCATCGTGCAGATGGAACGACTCGACCAGATACTCAGTGCCCGGCGGACAATTGCCTCGCTTTACATGCAGAAGTTGCGGGACATGCCCGATCTGATTCTGCCCACCGTCGAGGTGCCGCAGGATCGGAGTTGGTTTGCGTTCGTCGTGCGCCTAGATGATCAATATACCCACGTCGAGCGTGACCGGGTGATCGCCGGCATGAGCCGGCACGATATTGGGGTCGCTGCTTATTTTCCCTGCATCCATCTCCAGCCGTACTACCGCCAACGCTTTGGCTATGACAAGGGGACATTGCCCATCGCCGAGTCGGTCAGCCAGCGGTGCATTGCTCTGCCTTTTTACAACCGTATGGATGAGACGCAGGTCGAACTGGTTGTGCACACGCTACGCGTCATGATCCAGCGTGAGCAGCTTTTGCGCCGCGACGAATAGGCAGGCAGACTTCAGTCACCTTGCCGACGTGTCGATAGGTGTATTATCGGCCATGACGCCTCAAACACCTGCCAATTCTATCCGGCATTCAATGCTGCATGAGGCCATCGGCCAGTGGGGGAAAATACTCGGCGCTGATGCTGTCAAATCGGATGATGTAACCGTCGATCGCTATGCGCGCACAACCGCGCCACGCGGCACGGCGCCCGCGGCGGTGCTGTGGCCGCAGAGAACTGAGCAGGTCCAACAGATCGTTCGCATCGCTGTGCGTTTCCGCGTTCCACTGTATCCCATTTCACGGGGCAGAAACTGGGGCTACGGCGACGCCTGCGCGCCACAAGACGGACAGGTCATCATCGATCTGCGCCGGATGAACCGGATCGTTGAATTGAATCGCGAGTTGGCCTACGCCGTGATCGAGCCGGGCGTATCGCAGCAGCAGTTGCACGACCATCTCGAGTCATCGGGAAATGATCTGTGGATGGATGCCACCGGCGCCGGGCCGGACGCCAGCGTGGTGGGCAATACGCTCGAGCGTGGGTTTGGGCACACGCCCTGCGGCGACCATTTTGCCAACACCTGCGGCATGCGGATCGTACTTGCCGACGCCAGCGTGCTCGACACCGGATTCGGACATGTTCCCGGCGCGCACGCGACCTATTGCTATCCCTACGGCATCGGACCCGGGTTGGACGGGTTGTTTTGCCAGTCGAATCTGGGCATCGTCACGCGCGTGGGTGTATGGCTGAATCGCCGGCCGCAGGCGATGCGCGCCGTGTTTGCCTCGACATCGAGCGATGACGACCTGGTCGACCTTATCGATCGTCTGCGTGAGTTGCGCTTGGCCGGACTGTTGCGCAGTGCCGTCCACGTCGCCAACGATCTGCGCCTGCTGTCGTCCCGAGTTGATGCGGCAACATCACGACCGCTGTCGCCGGGCGATCGCCAGCGGCTGCGCAAAGTTCACGGCGTCGGTGCGTGGAACGTCAGCAGCGCGATTTACGGTACACGCACCACGGTGGCCGCGGCGGGGCTCCAGGTCAAAAAGACACTGCGATCCTACCGCGTAGTCAGCCTCAACGACGCCAAACTACGCCGCGCCAAACGCGCCGGCGCCCTGCTGGGCCTGTTCGGTATGGGCGCAAACCTGCGGGCATTGATCAGTGTGGTCGAACCCGCGTTTGAGATGCTCAAGGGCAGGCCCGTTGACGCGTTTGTGCGTGATATTCTGCCGCATGCGACTTGCCCGAGCGAATCCGGATCGCTTGACCCACTCGATTATCACACCGGACTGATCTGGGTCTCACCGGTCGCTCCGGCCCAAGGCGATCATGCCCGTAGGCTCATTCAGCTGATGGAGCCGATCTACAACCGTTTCGGTTTCGATCTTCCCGTGACGTTTACGCTGGTTACGGAGCGGGCGCTGTCTGCGGTGACCAATATCAGCTTCAATCGTCGTGATTGTGAGCAGACCGAGCGTGCCGCCGCGTGTTACGACGAGTTGATGCGCACCCTGATGGACGCGGGCTACCCACCCTATCGCACGGGGCCGGCCGGGTTCAAACGGATCCGCACCGATTCACCGTTCTGGCACGCGGCGCAGCGGATCAAACACGCACTCGATCCGCACGGCATCATCAGTCCGGGCAGATATCTCGATTAACCGGGATGTAAGCGCGTGATTCAAGCGGAAAGCGATTCGCTCCGAACTGCCCTGAATGTTCAACATCGTGTCGGAGAAGTTGTCCGTCGTGGCGGTCATGGTGGACGGCTCGTCAGTTCGATCGCGGTGCATCAGGACCTGATGCACACATTGATCACGCCGAGGTTTACGGCATGGATGCGCAGGCCGCGGCGACCCATTCGTCGCATCGTCATCGGTAGTCGGATTGAATTTGTTGATGTCGTCGTGGATGCATCAACCGTCGGGGAGTCATGGGATGTCAGGCTCCGCAGCCAAGGATACGGCTGCCCATGCGGTCGCGATCAGAAGGTGGCGGGCGTTTTTCTCCCTGCTCCTATCCAACCCTAGCACTACGCCGAACCAATCAAGCCGTTTCATAATCACGCCGATAAAGCAATTGCCGTCACCCTCGGAGGTATTGCGTCTAGACGGCCGCTTCAGTGAAGTGCAATCCACGCGGAACGGGCACTCATCATGGATACCGATCAGAATCAAAACGACCCCGCGGAATCAAAGCGGTCTCTGGTGACGTGGCTGCTGGCATACCTGGTGGCGTCGTACGCGACTTGCGCCATCGTTTTCGCCGGGCGGTTGGCGATGGGCGACCATAATCTGGGCGGTCTGGCCAAGCGGTTTTTGATCGCGCCAATCTTCGTGCTCTATTTTTCGGCCAGAAATGTTATGGCGGTAGTGAACAGTGAAAAGGCAAGTTGGACCGTGATCGTTCCGCCGGTGCTGCTGGTCGTGTTGTGTGGCGTTGCCTACTTGCTGATCCGGCGACTGCGGGATCGCTCCACCGAGTAAGCGCATTTACTCGAACGCTCGATTGCCCTGGACCGGCTTGGCTCACCTGTTGTAACCGATCGAGCGCATGATCCGGTCTTTGTCCTCCGGGATCACCGCTTTCTTGATCGTGACGTTCAGTGCCAGCCGGTCTCAGACGCCTGATCGCCGGCGCTTCACTTCATCAATGGTCGCCTGGGTCATTACTGTCACCGCACTGATCAGAAAAAGCGCAATCGAAAGATTTCGCAGCACGAGCACGTGCGCCGGCCAATCCGGGCGGCCATTCCAGTTCCAGTAGCCGATAAGCCACGGGCTGTCGCACAACAGCCAGTACAGCAGGTAGACATACCCGCCAGCGAGCAGTGTGGCGGCGACGGTAAACGGCCATCCAAGAAAGAACCAGAACGGAATCGCCCACGCGAAATACTGAAATGCCCAGTAGTGCGTCAGCGCATAAAAAATGACGTACACGCCGGCAATCGTGCGGCCCAGATCATCAATCTTGCAATGATCGCGGCGCATCCAACTGTACAGCAGGATCGGCAGGAGACAGATCCACATATTGTGCTGCATGGCATATTCAAACAGCGGTACGATGTGTTTGCGCGCGCCATCCGGTATCGCAAGAAGCACGCCCCACGCCCCGATGCCGCCGACGTTGATCGGCGCTTCGCCGCGGTACCCAAAAACGTTATGCACGACCACGCCCGGATCATCAAGCAGCACGGGGACGTAAGTAGAAACAGCCACCAAACCCATGACGGCGGCAAACGCCGCGCGCGCCCGCCAGCGAGGCAGCCAGCACACAATGGCAGGCAACACCAGCACCGCAGGCAGCTTGATCCACAGGCTCATGCCCAGCACGGCGCCGGCCCAGCCTACTTGCTGACGCGAAAGCAAGACCACCGTCAGCACGAGAAAAAATGCCATCGCGCTGTCCGTATTGCCGTGGTAGGACGAGTAGATGATCGTCAGCGGGCTCAGCCAGTAAAAAGCGGCGATGACAAAGCGCCACCGGCTTGCGCGAAACAACACCAACAGCATCAACGCGGTGCCGGCGTCGAGCAGCGCAAACGGCGCGCGCAGGCAGATGCGAAACGGGATGTCCATCTGGTGGCCCGCCCAGCCGAGGTGCGCCAGCACGCTGCTGACAAACGGCGGGTGGTTCATCTTTTCGTTTGCGTGGTAATAGCCGACAAGACTTTTCTGGATCGCTCCGGCCGCGTGTCCCTCCCAGATGAGCACGTCGGTCGTGCCCTCGGTAAACACGACGAGCCAGGCGCGCAGCAAAAAGCCCAATACGATGACGATCCAGAGCCACGCCCCCGGCCTCTGCCAGGGATATGAATCCCGATCGCCCGTGCGCCTGCCCGCCACGTTACCGTTTGAATTGCCAGAATCTATTTCGTGTAACCTAATGACTGCATGTTACGCTTTTGCTCTTCCGTTAGTGCCACGTCCCGCATCACGACCCGCAGTTGCAGCCGGTCGTCGGCAATCGTCTTTGCCAGCCGAGCGCTTAGTTCGCGCGCGCGCTGCTGATAGATCGCATCGGCGAAAAGATTGCGCGTTTCGCGTGGCTGCTTCCGCAGATCGAAAAGATCGTACCGATTTTCCCTCGGGAAATAAATCATCTTCAGGCCGTCGCGGATCAGCGAAAATTGAACTTCGTTGTGCAGCTCCCAGGAGTTCATCAACGCGAAGATGTCAGCCCCCGGCGGATCGGGGCGGCGAAGGTCGCGCCCGCGATACAGCGGGTTCGGCGTCAGGCCGAGCGTTCGCAGAATGGTCGGAAGCAAGTCGATGTGCTGGACGTCGTCGCTTCGTCGTCCGATGAATTTGCGACCGTGCCGGATGACCAGCGGCACGTGCAACTGGTAGTCATAGAGATTTTCGCCGTGCGCGAAATAATAGTCGCGCTCGCCCATGCCCTCACCGTGATCGGACGTGAAAATGATCAGTGCGTCGTCGTACAGGCCCATTTTTCTGATCGCCTCGATCAGCCGTCCAACGTGTTTGTCAAAATAACGGATTTCACCGTTGTACTGCGACACGTAATAGTGGTAATCGCGATGCTCCCCGAGGCGCTGGTAGGACGGGATGGCGCCGCGCCCGGAGATCGAATCATTGACCTCGAGCAGGCGTGGCTTTCGATCAGGGTCGATGAACATCTTCGAGAACTCACCCGGCGGTGTGTACGGGCCGTGAGGGTCCTGGTAAAACACCCACAGGAACATTGGTTTGTCGCCCCGCTGTCGCAGCAGCTCGATCGCGCGGTCGGTCGTGCGCGCGGCGGTGCGCTCGGGCGATTGACGAACCGCCTCAAAGTCGTCCATCGTGTCGTCGTAAACGTCAAAGCCCTGCTCGAAACCGTAGCCTTTGCGTAATACGTAGTTACTGACCACCGCGGCCGTTTGGTACCCGACCGATTTGAGTATTTCGGCGAGCGTCTCGTGCATGCCTGGCAATTGGCGAAACTCGGGCACCCTCGTCTCATGCGGCAGAAAACCGGTCAGCACGCTGCCACAACTGGACCGCGTCTCGGGCGCGTGCGAGTAGCAGTTCTCGAACGTCATCGCATCGGCGGCGAAGCGATCGAGGTTCGGCGTCGTGTCGTGCTCGTAGCCGAGGAACCCGACGTGATCGGCGCGCAGCGTGTCGGCCATGATGAGGATGACGATCGGCCTCGGCCCTGCCGGCGCGATCCAGCCCATGAGCCGCAGTCCGGCGAGCACGGCGACAATCAGTACGACGACGGTTGCACCGCGAATCAAGACTCTGTTGCGCCGATGCGCCGTCATTGCGTATACCCCAGCGAGCGCATCTTGCGCTTCTCTTCGTCCGTCAGCACCACTTCCCGTCTCTCAACGCGCAATCCCAACCGATCTTCGCCGGCGCGGCGCGCCAGCTTTTTCTTGAGTTTTCCCATGCGTGGAGCGTAAGTCTTATTATCCGACAGATCTTTCGTTTCGTACGGATCCACGGCCAAATTATAGAACTCGTACCGTTTTGAATCGACGCCATGGATAAGCTTGAGCCCGTCCACGACGATCGAGTACTGCGTCGGGCGTTCCGGCAAGCCGGGGTGTAATTCAGAAACAATGGAACGCCCGGCGGGCATCGGTTGGCGCAGGTCGCGACCCGGGTAAGCCGGGTTCGGATCGAGTTCGAGCATTCTCAAAATGGTGGGCACCAGGTCGGCGTGCTGGACGAAGTCGCTCCGCCGCCCTTTCAGCATTTCGCCGTATTTCATGATCAGCGGTACGTGCGTCTGGCTGGCGTAAAGGTGCTCGCCGTGAGCGAAATAGTAATCCTGCTCGCCCATCCCCTCGCCGTGGTCCGCGGTGAGGACGATCAGGGAATCGTCATACATGCCCAGCGATTTCAGCGCGTCGATCAGTCGCTTGAAATGATCATCGAAGTATCGGATCTCACCGTCGTAGTTGGCCACGTAGTCGTGGTAATCGCGGTTGTCGTCGCGCTGCTGATAGTCGGGAATCCCGCCCGCGCCGGTCCAGTTGTCGTTGAGTTTTAGTAGGCGCGGCGGCTGATCGGGATCGCGGAACTGTGCGGCATAGCCCGGCGGCGGCGTGTACGGGCCGTGCGGGTCCTGATAATGAATCCACATGAATACCGGCTTGTCGCGATGCTGCTCGAGCAATTCGATCGCCCTGCCGGTCGTGTGCTCTGCAATACGCTCGGGCACCGGACGAATTGTCTCGAAATCATCCATCTTATCGTCGTAGACCGCAAAGCCCTGCTCGAAACCGTAACCGCGTCGCAGTACGTAGTTGCTGACCACCGCGAGCGTCTGGTACCCGAACGACTGAAGCATTTCGGCGAGCATTTCGAGCCCGTCCGGCGCGCGCTGAAGGGCCGGCACGTACGTCTCGTGCGGCAGGAAACCGCTGAATATCGCCGCGACACTCGTGCGCGTCTCCGGCGCGTGCGACAGGCACCGTTCGAACAGCAGCGCATCGGCCGCGAAACGATCGACGTTCGGCGAGGTCGAACGCTGATAGCCGTAGCACCCCAGATGATCCGCGCGCAGCGTATCGACGACGATGACGATGATGTTGGGTCTCGGTCCCGCCGGCACGGCGCAACCCCTGGCCCACAGGCCCAGCGTCATCAGGGCGACGAGGCCCGTCAGCAGGCCCACGCGTTTCGCCATGCGCCGTCTGGCGCCGTGGTCCGGCAGTGTGGAACTCGTGTTGTCGTGCGATGCCTTGGTCACGATTGAAGGCTTTGGATGCGGTTGGCGGCGGATCATTTTGCTGCGTGGGTCAACATCCGTAGCCGATCGGATGAAGACAGGTGCGTCTGTATCTGCTGGACAAAGTCCTTTAGGCTTTCAGCGGGCGTCGATTCGGAAGTGTCAATCATCATCCGTCGGTGGATAAGGGACCGGTTGTACTCCTCATCGAACCGTTTGAGGACCAACTCGATGTCCTGATCCTGAGGATAGGGTTTGGGTGCGGCGTCATCCTGACGGCGGCGGCGGATGGCGTCGGGACTTGCCTTTAGCAATACCAGAATCGTATCGGGGGCGGTCTGCATCACTATCGAGTCGTATTTTCGGGCCATTATCTGTCGATCAAACGCCCCGGGTCCGCCGTACCCATAGTAGATAGGCGCGTAGACCGCATCGCCGTAGTACCAGTTTACGAGGCAATGGTCGGGGTTACCGTAAAAACCGGGGTGAGTATGGTAGTGAATCACGTACCGCAGATATCTTTCAAGTATTTCCGAATCGTTTAGTGTCAGGATCTTCATGTCTGCATCAACAACTCGCTTGGCCTTCGGGCCCGCTTCGGCTGGGTCCCAGGGAAGGAAATGATCATGGAAACTGCTTGTGCACGATCCCATGTTCTGTTCGAGCCACTTTTTAATCGCTTTGGTAAGCGTGGTCTTTCCTGTGTATTCACAGCCAATGATGATCAGGCGCATGGCGATTTCCTTGGTTGTATTCAGGTGGATTGTAACTAACTAATTTTATCAGGTTCCGGCGTGGTGGGTAAGTGCCTGCGCCCGGTGTCTTGAGCGTTGCTTGGCCTGGGAGTGGCGGCTCGGTTGGCGTTGCCGCCCATTTCTCGTGCAAGTTGGCGCACGTGGCCAATAATCTTTTCACCCGCCGGAAGTTCTGAGCAGCCGTTGTCAGCGCTTGCGCACCTGAAGTGATATTTGCTGATGGGATCCAGGTATCGAGTGGGCGGAACGCAACCTGGGTTCCTCGCTTGCGGGAAAGATATATTGAGATGAACCAATGGCTCAGCCATATGAAGTTGGGCGATGCGCCAGCAGGATTCATGCCCAAACATGTTGTGCCCTTGCAGGGTTAGGCCGCCCCGGGCCGGCGTTTGGCTGCCAAACGGGGCAATTTTAAGGCTGGTCGGGGCCTCGCTGGGTCAAAAACAATGACAGAACATATTTATGTGGGACAACGTTACGGTATCATGGGGACTGGTCGGTTGGAGACTGTCTCCGGCCACGGGGGTATCTGGAAAATCCGGGCCAGAAAGTTGCGCGTGAAATGGCTCATTCGGCACAGGCGGAAAAAACGCATGAAGCGCGGCGTGACCACAACCACGGTGGTCCATTGACCGTGGCCATCGTCGGCGCCGGCGCGCGGTTCCGCGCATACGAGCGCAAGTATATTAAGCATAACCCGGAGCGTATCCGGGTCGTTGCCGTCGCTGATCCTGATCCGGAGCGTCGCCGGGTAGTCGCCAGCGATCACGATCTCCCTGCCGACCACTGCTTCGAATCGTACGAGCAGGTCGTCACCCGACCGTCGTTGGCCGACGCGGTGATCAACACGACCATGGACACGTTGCACTACGATTCGGCCATGGCCCTGCTCGAGGCCGGCTACGACATGCTTCTGGAAAAACCGATAGCGCCACACGAGTGGCAGGTGCGCCGGATGATCGAGACGAGCCTGCAACTGCAGCGTAGGGTGATGATCTGTCACGAGATGCGTTACTCACCGTTTTATTCGAAGGTCAAGCAATTGGTTGCCGATGGCCAGGTTGGCCGGGTGATGTCCATCGCCGCGTCAGAGTATGTTGCGTATGATCACATGGCTGGTGCATTCGTGCGTGGCAAGTGGCGAAACACGCAGACTGCGGCACCGATGATCCTGGCCAAATGTTGCCACGATATGGACATGATTGTTTGGTTGATGGAGGATATCCGGCCGTTACGCGTCGCCAGCTTCGGGTCGTTGATGCACTTTCATGCTGAGCACGCGCCGCCCGGTTCATCCGATCGCTGCGCCAACGATTGTGAAGTGGAGCGAAGCTGCTCGTACTCAGCGATATCTCTGAACCTGCGCCGCGTCAGCCCCGAGTTGGCCAGACAGGCCGGGCCCATCGGCGAGGTCGATGACGCCACCGTTGCCCAGGACCTCGAAGCATTGCGCGGTGACAGCCCCTACGGACGATGTGTCTGGCGGTGTGACAACAACGTCGTCGATCACCAAATGGTGATCATCGAATTCGAGGGCGGCGCGACCTGCTCGCTCAACATGATCGGCAACGCCGCACGCCCCACCCGTGACATCCACATCATCGGCACCGAAGGAGAGATCCAGGGCGATCTCCGGGAGGGCAAGCTGCATCTGCGCAAGTTCAATCCGTACGATATGGATCAGCGTTTCACGCAGCAGACCTTCGACATCCCACTCGGCCCCGACCCACACGGCGGCAGCGATCAACTGTTGATGGAGGATTTCGTCGCGATGATGCTCGACGAACCGACGAGCAAGGTCCGCACGCGCCTGGAAGATTCACTGCTCGGACACCAGGTTGCGTTCGCTGCAGAACGGGCCCGCGTCGAACATTGCATTGCGGACATTGAAATCGACTTAAAATAACGTTTCTTGTAGCGGGGCTCACTTAAATGTGTGGTATCCGGGTGCGATGGCAATCCCGGATGTTCGTGGTATCGACGTTATCGAGCCTGTGGCCGCGACAAGCCAGGAATTACCGGCGGTGGCTGCATGTAGCGGGGATTTCCCAAGTGAAACAAGCTGAAAACAACACGGTGGTTGCAAATAAATGCATTAGAGCGAAACCCCTTGAAATTCAGTGGGTGAAAGCATTTTCCCCCAGGTTCTGGTTCGCCGCCGAAAAACGAAGAACAACCAATTTGGAGGATTCTATAACCGGGTAATCGGGGGTGTTGAAGATGGGCAAAATGGTGACGAGAATCTGCATCAAACCCCCTAAACAGGGGGTTGACACGAACCCTCGTCAATAGCGATAATGCTTGCACCATACATATGTATTTTGGATCCGAATCAGCACCGCATCGGTATGGTGCTGAGCAATGGGGAGTGCTGGTGGAGGGAGATTGACACCGTCAAGAAATGCGAAGGAGAGCAATAGATCGATACTATCGATGCTATTAACCCAAGGAAAGGCAGTTCGTGAACATGTTGAAACAAATGCGATTTAATCCTTTTCTGGTTGCGACATTGGCGGTGGCCATGACGTTGCCCGCCTTGGGCGGCGGAGTTGGTCCGCCATTGCCACCAAGCAACGGCATATGGGTCCAGACCAGTAATCCGCCGGGCACCCTGGCCGGGTGGGATATCATCGGAGAAGAGGGCCCGATTCCCATATCCCACGATCCGAATGGGCCGCCTTGGAAAAAGGTCCTTGAGGCCGACTCTGCTATCGGTCAATCCATTATTCAGTTCGACACGATATTTTACCTGCACGAGTCTATTGTCCCGGTGCTACCGCCATCTGGGCAAACGCCACAGAGATGGACTGATTGGCACGAAGAGATTGTCACGCCGGGGTGGGAATGGACCAGCGGTAGCATCTTGAACATTTCAAACGCCACGCTCTCGGGCCTGGTGGTCAACTTCAGCCAGAGCGCAATCAACACGCCACCAGTGAATAACATCATAGATTTCTACTTCGATCCACTGCCGTTTGGCAGCCCGATTGACGTCTGGAAGAAGATGCGTTGCGTTGCCACGAACGGTTGCAGCAAACGTTTAATAGTCGAGGAATTCCCGACGGTGGCGGCGGTACCGGTGCCTGCGGCGGCGTGGCTCGGCTTGCCGATGCTGGGTGGCCTCGGACTGCTTAAATTGCGGCGACGCACGGCGTAAGTCGCGAGGCGAATCGATTACGGGGTCTGACATATCTGCACGCAAGCATGAAACCGGGGGACCGTACGCCCGACGGTCAAGTCTTTCTCAGTGCAAATCGCGGTTGTGGCGGAAACGTATCGTTGCTCTCTTGTTTCCCATCTTGGTGCTCGTTGCACTAGAGATTTTATTTCGGATGTTCGGATTGTACGAGGAGCCGGGAGCAGAGAAATGTCACGTCGAATTCGAGTCGGGCACCGTGTTTTTTCCGGAATGGGACCGTGACATTTCGTACCCGAAGCCATCCGACGTGAATCGTATCTTTGTGCTCGGCGGGTCGTCGGCGATGGGATTCGGTGTTGACCGTCCGTTTTTCGATCTGTTGCGTGAGAAACTGAATCATCAGAAATTGGAGAGTCGCTGGGAAGTGATCAACGGCGCCGTGGGCGCGTTTGGTAGCCACTCGCGTGCTAGCGATTCTAGAACGTGCCTGCGAGTTCGAGCCAGATCAGATCGTAATCTACATGGGCCACAATGAATTCTTGGAGGAGGTCT
>CAUYYV010000030.1:0-17377 GCA_963577075.1 Phycisphaerae bacterium | reverse complement strand
TATGCTCCATGATTTCACAGCGTTCGCTGTACATCCAGTTTCCCATGCGCTGGTCGTCCTTTCCAGGACGTGGCTGGTCGTTGCCCGGCCCCAATACACTTGGGTAGCGGATGCGCACCCGGCGCAGGCGCGGCTGCCAGTGACGCTTCCACCGCGCCAGGCGGACACGCTGATCGGGCCAGGGGTCCTTGTCAAACGGCATGGCGTGCAGCTGCGGCGCCATCCACCGGATCAGGCGGTAGTGAAGATGCTCGTTCCAACGGTACTCGTAGGGAAGGCCGAAGGCGGCAACTAGAAACGGTCTCGAACAGAGCGGAGCCAGCGAATCATGCGTGAGTTGTGACTTTCCATAGTTCGCCCCCGCCCATCGCCGCGTCCGCTCGAAGGCGAAGAACAGGTCGGAAACCTCGATCGGCTCGAAGCCCTCTGCGACCCGCTCGTCAAAGAACCTCGTGAGAAACGCCCCCACCCGGTCGATCGCATCGCGATCGATCAACCTGTCACGATCGTTTGCGTGGGTGGTGACAAATATGCGGCGTAGTTCCGCGGTGTCCAAGTTGCTGTCGAGCAGTTGTCGGTTGCGGTAAATGTTCCTGGCGACCTCGACGCCGCTGAACATGACCCCCAACCGGTCGATGGTGGCCGATTGATTCACCACGTGGCTGACGTGGTGCAGGCTCACCATGCCGTCGTTTTGGCGCAAGAGCCGTTCGACAGACTCGTCCCAATGCTCCACCACGGTGTCGTGATGCGAGTAGCTCACCTTGTGAGGCAGGCCGAACCGGGCGGCGATCGCCTGGCCGATGCGTATATCTGCCGACCCTTGCGTGCCCCAGGTGAAATAGTCGGCCTCGATACCGTGGTGCATCATCAGGCTCGCAAGCACTCGTGAATCACGCCCGCCGGTGATCGGGCATCGCGGCCGGCCCAGCGTGGTCAGTCGGCGGCACTGGTCACCCAAAGCGTTGGCGAGCAGGCGCGTGCCCCGCGTGGTGAGCGGCTTTTTGCGCCGGCCCGCCAGGTCCGACGGTGAGAAGTAACTGATCTGCCGCGGCTCGGCTCGGCCCTGTTGCCACCGCCACCATTGGCCGCCCATGATCGCATGAACCCCCTCACGCAGCGTCCGGTCGCCGCCTGCCCAGCCGAGCGTCAGAAACAGACTCGCACCCAGCGGATCAATCGCCGTGGCGTCAACCACGGTGCGAAGAAGCGGCAGGCTGTTGCTGACCCACCAGGCGCCGTCTTTGTTCGACCAGTACACCTGTTGCAGGCCCAGCGGATCAGTAATCAGATCGAGCGAGGCCGGGTCGTGGCCGACCCGCACGGCCACGTAGTGCCCTTCGAGCGTCTCGGCCAGTTGATCCCAGTGTGCGTCGAGCGCCGTGGCGTCGTGTGCCGCCAGACCTCCCGACGGATCGATCGGCACGCCGTCATAAAACGTGACGGCTTGTCCGTTGGCGACCCGGTACCGACGCGGCTTGATCGCATCGTTGCCGTGATGAATGCCCGCGGCGAATGGGCCCGCATCCGTACGGTGATGCCAGGCGGTCGTCGGATCGAGTTGTGGGTAGATGCCCGTGATCCTGCGCAACTCGTCGACGGCGGTGGCTTGCGCGTCGGCCGCTGCATTCCACCCTGTGATAAAAACGTGCATCGTGACTCCGTGGTGAAACCACCCTGCTCCCGCGCAACGGTGCCACGCTACGCCGACTCGGCCGGTCTCGATTCGTCCAGCGGGTGCGCTTGCCTGGTCGGGGCCATCTCCCATTGTCCGCGACAATCCACCACTTGGCTGCCGATCTTGCCGCCACGCACGGAAATCAGACGCGGTTGTGACATTTCCCAGATGGCCGCCGCCGGGCGGATAGCCTCATCGTTCAAGTGAATCCTTACGGCGTAGTCGCCGTCGAGGATCGGAAACGGGTCCAGTGAATAGCGAATGCGATACACGCCCGGGTCGGACGGAATATTTATGCCGTCACTTCGCAGCGACCCGTCGCCGCCCAGATACATCCCACGCACGTCGAAGAAACGGATGATCAGGCTCGGCTTAGCAACCGGTCGGCGTAGTACGACGTCCATCTCGATCACGGCGGCCTGGCCGACTTTCCAGTACCGAACCTCGCGGCCGTCACGATCGCAGAACTGGATGTTGCGGACCTCGGCTTCGGCGTCCGGGTCCTGCTCCGCCTGGTCCTGAGGTTCGTTGAGGGCGTCGATGTAAATGCGAGCCGCCTCTTCGGTCGGGCCCTCGTACATGATCCGACCGTGGTTGAACACGATCGTATTGGGGCAAAGCCTGCGAACCTGATCGAGCAGATGCGAGATGAAGATCAGCGTCACGTTCGATTTGACCAACTGCTCCATGTGACCAAGGCATTTCTGTCTAAAGCGGATGTCACCGACGCTGAGCACCTCGTCGACGAGCAGGATGTCCGGCTCGAGGTGGGCCGCGACGGAGAAGCCGAGCCTGGCCTTCATGCCCGAGGAGTATCGCTTGACGGGCGTATCGATAAAATCAGTGATGTCGGCGAACTGGATAATCTGTTGCTCGCGCTTGCGAATTTCCCGCCGCGTCATGCCGTGGATCGTGGCGTTGAGGTACATGTTCTCCCGCCCGGTCAGGTCGGGGTGGAACCCGGCGCCGATCTCGATGAGCGAAGACAGCCGACCGTTGACGTGAAAACTGCCGCGATTGGGTTTTATGATGCGCGACAGGAGCTTGAGCATGGTGCTCTTGCCAGCGCCGTTGGGACCGATGATGCCCAGCGACTCGCCTGGCGCAACCTGAAAAGATACGTCCTGCAACGCCCAGAACTCCCGGTCGCCGAGCACCTGGTCGCGGGCGCTGCCGCCGAACGCCAGCCGCGCCATTGTGCGCAGCGTGTCCCGCATCGAGTCGTTGATCTCGCCGCGACGAAACTTCTTCCAGACGTGGTCGACTTGTATCGCGGGGTCGGGCATGGTGGGCGACGATTCGGACTGCGAAGCCGCGAGTGACTTCTTGGGGTTAAACGTACTCGGCAAACAAAGGTTCGGATCGGTTGAAGAATCGCAGTGCAAAGGTCAGCAGGCAGATGGTGAAGACGGCACTGTAAACCAAATAGGGCAACAGGTCGGCATTGATCTGGCCCCGGGTGATGATCGTGCGAATCGACTCGAGCACCGGCGCCACCGGGTTGTACAGGAACAGGTGTCCGAACCGGCCAAACTCTTCGTAGGTCAGAAACACCAGTGAGAAGAATACGCCGTATTGCAGCGATACCTGCACGATGTAGCGAACGTCGCGCATGAACAGGTTGGTGCAACTGAAAAAGAAACCGAACCCCACCGCCATGACGACCAGCAACATCAGCAACACGGGCAGCCACAGGTAATGCCAGGTCACGACGATCGCGGTGTCGCCACCGGGCGCGAGGTTGGCTATCAGGATGATAATCAGGGTCAAACCGGTCAGGCTGATCGTAAAGTCGAACAATGCCGACAGCACCGTGGCCAGCGGTACGACCTGGCGAGGGAAGTAGACCTTCGTGATCAGGCCCATGTTGCCGATCAGGCTGCCTGAACTGCCCCCGACGATCGCGGCGAACAGCAGCCAGGGCACGGACTTGACCATGACCGCGACCATGTCGACCAGCTTCGGGGTCGAGTTGCTGAAATAGGCCATGGCCAGGCGGAACACGATGCCCGACCCGATCGCCATGGTCGGCAGGAAGAATACCCAGAGCACACCCAACATCGCCTGCTTGTACTTGACCTTGATATCGCGATAGGTCAACGCGAGCAGCAACTCGCGGTACTCGAAGGTCTGACGAATCGTGCGAATGAACATACCGAATGATTCCGTCAATGTGCCGGCGATACACTATGGCTGCCATGATCGATCCACCCCCGGATCCGCCCCCGGATCCACCCCCGGACTCGCCCCCGGATCCGCCCCCGGACTCGCCCCCGGATCTTCCGGCTTCCCTTCCACTGCGGTGCGTGAGTATCGATGTGGAAGAGTACTTCCACATCGAGGCGGCGCACGGTCACGTGAGCCGTGACCGCTGGGATAATTTTCCGTCGCGTGTCGAGCGCAACGTTGAATTGCTGCTGAACTTGTTCGACCGATTCGATCGCAAGGTGACGTTCTTTGTACTCGGTCACGTGGCGCAACGTCACGCAGCGATGGTGCGCCGCATGGCCGACGCCGGCCATGAGATCGCCAGCCACGGTATGAACCACGATCGGTTGCACCACCTCGATCGCGACCTGTTCCGCAACGACCTGATGACCAGCAAGCGCGTCCTCGAGGACCAGGTCGGCGAACCGGTGGTTGGCTACCGGGCCCCGACGTTTAGCGTCACCACGCAGACGGCGTGGGCGATCGATGTGCTGGCCGAGTGCGGATTCGAGTACGACGCGTCCATCTTCCCCGTACGCCACCCGTGGTACGGCGTGCCGACGGCGCCGCTGACACCCTTTCACGTGCGCGGCGAGGATGGTGCCGTGATGCTCGAAATCCCCCCGCTGGTCTGGCGGATCGGCTCGATGAATCTCCCGGTCGCCGGCGGCGGATATTTTCGGCTGCTGCCGACGGTGCTGATGCGTCGGGGACTGGCACAGGCGGCCCGGTTGGACCGGCCGGCGGTGCTGTATTTCCATCCGTGGGAATTTGACCCGCAGATGCCCAGATTGCCCCTGCCCTGGACCGGCCGGATCCGCACCTACACCGGTATCAACCGCACCGCCGCCCGACTTGAGCGTGTCGTCGCCCTGGCGGGCCGATGGACGACGCTCGCCATGGCCCTGGGCGAGATGCGCCGCCACGCCAAGCACCATCCCGTGTTTGACCTGACCGCCCATGCGTAACGCCTGCCGCTTCCGCCGGCTATTGTGACCTGTCAACCATTCCATCAGGACATATGCACACTGTGCCGTAACACATTATTCGGCCCAAAGCAGCGCCGCCAACAGGTCCGTGTAACGGCGGGATCAGGCCGCGTGTTTTCGCTCGTGATCGGCGTTGAGCAGTTCGATCATCGGCTGGAGGCAACTGCTCCAATTGTAGCGCTGCTCGACGAGTTGTCGCGCTGATGAGGCCAGGCGGGTTCGCCACGCATCGTCGGTGAAGATCCGCTGAATGTGCTCGACCCACTGCTGAGGCTGGTCGGCGACGATCAGATGCTCGCCGTCGGTGGCGTCAATGCCGCAGGCGGCGGCGGGCGAGCACACGACGACGCGTTGGCTGGCCATCGCCTCGAGCACCTTGTTCTGCACGCCCCGCGCAATGCGCAGCGGTGCGATGACCGCCGCGGCGCGGGCCAGGTAATAGCGAACGTCCGGAACCGACCCGACCACTTCCACGCCCGGGCGGGCGGCCAGGTCGTGTACACGCCGGATCGGGTGACGCCCGACGATCACCAGTTGGGCCTCCGGTTCGGCCTGTCGCATTCGGGGCATGACTTTTTCGACGAACCAGGTGATGCCGTCCACGTTGGGCCGGTAATCGAGCACGCCGACGAACACGATCGTTTTCGAGTGTGCGTCCGGCTGAACCTCGAAGTATTCGAGGTCGACACCGTTGGTGACCACGTGCGGCTGGATATCACCGCCGACACTGTTTCGATAGACCTCGGCCTCGGCGTGGGTCGTGACCGTGACGGCGTCAAACCGATCGTGTCGGCCGGCCTCGATCTGTGACAGCCTCCTGGCTTCGGCCTGGAACACCCATCGCATCGGCACCCAGGTGCCGCGAGCGTATTGCCTCCATTTGACGCTGTCGACGTCGACAAGGTCGATGACGTGACGCGGCGTGGGCAGTTGGGCGGGGACGCCGTTGCGCGGGCTCGTCAGCAGCCGGGCATATTCGATCATCCCCGTGCAGAATGTCAGCACCGCGTCGAATGGCGCCTGCTCGTGCCATTGAAGGATCTGCTGACCCAGCCCGAGGCGAAAGTAACAGGAAGGCGTGATAGCCCGACCCATCGCCAACGCGCGTAGACCACGCCACCGGCTCCAACGCGGACCGATCGGCATGATGGCCACACGCTGCGCCATGGTCGACAGCAGTTGATGGTGTTGAAGCCAGACCGGCTCATCGCTGGTGCAGGCGATGGCCATGTCGAAGTGCTCGCAAAGGGTACGCAGCATGTGGTAGCTGCGAATCCTGTCACCGCGGTCAGGCGGATAGGGAAGACGGTGCGTGAGCATGAGCACACGCCGTTTACGAGGTGAGGCCTGATCGGCTTGATGCGTCATCAGTAGTAGCCGTATCGGTAGAGATACCTCGGCGAGGGGTTGACCTGGTGCGTCAGCACCACGCCGGCGACCTCGCAGTTTGCCGCGCGCAGCAACCTCTTGGCGCGCTCGACAAGGTCGCTGGGCGTCTTGCTCAGGCGCACGACCATCACCGTCTGATCGCTCAACGCGCCGAGGATGCTCGCATCGGTGACGTTAATCACGGGCGGTGTGTCGATGAAGATATGATCGTACCGGTCCTTGAGCCTGTCGAGCAGTTGCGCCATACGCGGACTGGACAGCAGTTCGGTGCTGTTGATGTTCTCACGCCCGCCCGACGGGATGAAATCCAGATTTTCGTAGACCGTGGAGTGGATGGCGGCGTCCAACTCGTCAATGTTGCCGCGCAGCAACTGCATGAGCCCGGGGCTGGCGTCGCGCTGGAACAACTCGAAAAACGTGGGGCAGCGAAGGTCACCCTCGAGCAGCAGTGTCTTTTTGTTGCGCAACTCGCTGAACGCCATGCCCAGGTTGATCGTCGTGACCGTCTTACCCTCGCCCGGCGCGGCGCTGGTCACGATCGTCGTCTGCAACTTGCGGTTGCGCGCCCGCGCCAGAATCTGCGTGCGAATGGCGCGGTATTGCTCGGTGATCAGGCTGCCGCGGTCGTGATGGGTGATGAGCTCGGCGGCGTATCCGTTGAGGCTGGCTCGAGCAGCCGGGTCATCGGCGGACTGCTGGTCGTACTCGTCTTGGCGCTGCTGGCGGCGGCCCTTGCGCTCGCTGTGGCTCTTGTCGGTCGCCGCGGTGACGGCCCGGTCCGGCGGCGCCGGCGCGCTGAGGGATGTGCCGGTCGGTTCAACGTCGCTCGGGGCCTTGACATCCTGGATCGGCAGTCCGGGCGACTCGGTCAAACCGTCCG
The DNA here is from genome assembly GCA_963577075.1 of Phycisphaerae bacterium. Lineage (GTDB taxonomy): Bacteria > Planctomycetota > Phycisphaerae > Phycisphaerales > Phycisphaeraceae > CAUYYV01. The sequence goes on along the minus strand of CAUYYV010000030.1, from coordinate 10,233 downwards.
CGGCCGAGGCGTCAGGGCGATCCGGCGCCTCTGGTGGATTATCAGGCGATGAGCCGCGCTCCTTGCGAGCACGATCCATCGCATCAAAGACGTCGCCCATGATCTATCTCCTGCTCCTGCAGAGCAGTCGCCTGGTTATCGAGTACATCGGCCGCCTCGTTGTGGAAGTTGGGCAGCATCTGCGAGATTGCCGACCCGACAATCTGCGAGTTGATCAGCCGGGTGTCGCGTGAGTAGCCGACCAGCAGTGCATTGTCGCAGACCAGGTTCACCAGCCGGGGCACGCCCTTCGACCGCTCGTAGATCAACCGCAGGGCCTCGCGCGAAAAATCAACGTTCGGGTTGCCCTTGGCCGCACGCACCAGCCGAAAGGCGATATAACGCGTGGTGTCCTCGAAGCCCATCGGCTGCAGGTGCATGTACATCACGACCCGCTGGATCAGCGGCGCCATTCGCCGGTGCTTCAACGTCTCGCGCATCTCCGGCTGGCCGAGCACCAGAAGCTGCACGAGCTTGTCCGTCTCGCTCTCGAGATTGGTCAGCAACCGGATCTCCTCGAACTCGTCGAGGCCGAGGCACTGGCCCTCGTCGATGATGACCACGACGGTGCGGCCCATCGAGTGCTCGTGCTCGACGAAGCGGCGGATCAAGTTGATAAGGGTCGCCTTGTCGCAGACGGTCGGGATCGTGATGCCGAAATCCGTGGCGATCAGCTTGAGCAATTGGTGCGAGGAGACCCGGGTGTTGTTGACCATCGCCGTGCGCGCATCGGACCCGAGCCGGTGAATCAGCGTCCGGCTGAGTGTCGTCTTGCCCGAGCCGATGTCACCGGTGATCAGTGCGAAGCCACGCCGATTACGCACGGTGTACTCGAGCTTGGCCAGCGCTTCCTTGTGCTGATCGGTCTCGAAGAAGAACCGCGAGTTGGGCGTGTTGTGAAACGGCGGGCAAACGAGGTTGTAATATTCTTCGTACATCTGTTTACCAGGCGGCCGGATCGACCTTGCGACACCGGCAGGGCTTCGTGGTTATTTCAACTGTCCCAGCAAACCGCCGATCTCCGTCGGCGAGCCGGTCAGTTGCTCAAATCGCTCCGGCTCGGTCAGGCTCAGGTTAGCAAGGTAGATGCTTACCAGCAGGGTGGCGACCATCACCGCTGCCACGGCCGGGAATATGCCCCAGTTCATCACCTTTCGCCTAAACAAGTTGGCTGGCGTGACAATCTCGTTGACCGCGCCGAGCACCGGCAATTTCAAGTCGTCCACCGCGTGCTGGACGCTGTGAAACGAATGATCAAACAGCTCGGCCAGAATGACCATTAATGAGCCAACGCCCAGGCCCAGTACGAGTGCGGTGGTCAGAATGCTCGCGATCGTCGGGGTGCTCGGCTTGGTGATGATCTGCTCCGGCCGCTCGATCACGTGCAGCCTAAGACTTTCATTATTAACCGACGTCTCAAGGGCGACCCGGGTGTCACGCAACCGGCTGGCCCAGAAGACACGCCCCGACCCGGCATCCGCAATTTCACGCTTGTATTCCAGGTATTCGCCGCGCAAGTCCATGAACTTGCGCTGTGTTTCGTCCAGCATCGCCACGAGCGTTGCCGTCTCGGTAAACTGCTGCTCGAGGCTGCGCAGCTCGGCGCCATCCATTTCATATTCCCTTATCGAGGCCATGCGTTCCATGTTGGGGACCATGTTCTGAACGGTGCCGCCCTGTTGCCGGGCTTCGGCGATTCTCACCACCAACGCCGCAATCTGGCCCTCGAACGATTTTACTCTCGGATGACTGCCCGTCGGCATCCCGGGACTGTTGACAAAGGCATCCAACTGGTCACGCAGAGAATTCTTTCGTTGGACAAGTTCGAGAACCTCGGGGCTGTCCGTACTCGGCCCCTGCGGCAAGACCAGCGGCGCCTGATCGATCAGGGACTTCAACGCCTGTCGCCGCCGTTTCAAGATCTCGATTCGCTCCTTGACCGATTCGAGCCTGGCCTGTTTCTCCATCAGTTGCTTTTCAATGCTGTTGGGGTTGTCCGGCCTTAGCCCCGTATACCTCTTCTCGAAGTTCATTTTCTTCGTCTCGGCCGCTCGCAGTTTCGCCTCGTATTTGACCTCTTGGCCCTCGAAGAACTTCAGGGCGCCCACGAGCCGGCCCTCGAACCGCTCAGAGGCCTGCTGGATGTAGTTGTCCACGATCCGGTTGACCACGTCGGGCACCAGGCCGCGGTCCTCATCCGTGTAGGACACGATCACGCGCTCGATGTCGTGGGATTTCGTCGCATACTTCACGCTGATCTGCTTGCGCATGCGGCGGATCATTTCATTGCGCAGGATCTGGCCCTGGCGTGTCAGCGTGCGACGGTCGTCGAAGTACACCGGCTCGCCCTTGAGCAGATCAAGGTCGTAGATAACCTGGCTGATCGACTCCTTGCTGTTAAGGTCCCGGGCCAGCAACTGGTGAATAGGCGCCTGTGCCAATCTGCTCGTCCGGCTGTTCGTCTGCTGCATGGCCAGCTGGTTTTCAATCTCGAATTCGACTGACGCGGTGTATTTGCGCGGCACGTAGTAGCTGGAGACCACGACGAGCATCGCCACCGGCAGCGCGGTGAAGAAGAACTTCTTGCGGTGCCGGAAGACGATATCAAGCCATTCGCGAATATGTGCGGGTTTGCGCCAAGCCATGTCGGGTGCCTCCCCCTGTTACCTGGACCAGAATCAATGCCGCGTGGGCGGCTGTTACGGCGTCGGGAGATTGGCCACCCGTGCCGGGGTCGAGACGGCGTCGATCGCCGGCTGCACGGGCAGCAACAGATTCTGGAACACCCTCCCGATGGCCGCCAGCGGGTTGATCGGGATAAACACGATGTCGCCCTCTTCGAGCACGGCGTTTCGCCTGAAGTCGCCGGTCTCCATCATCGCCTTGAGATCGATGCTCATGCGCTTGACCAGGCCGCCCACCTCGTTGGGCCGGATCACCGCCGCCTTTTCCGGCCAGGCGGTAAACGGTATGCCGGCGCGCATGGCGGCATCGAACACGCTGTCATTGCCTGTATACGGCACCGGGCCCATGTTGGTTTCGCCGACCATGTAATAAAACTTCGAGTTAAACCCGATGACGCGCACCTCGATATTGACGTTCTGATAGAAGTCCTTGATCTTCTCCTCGATCTCCTGGGCCAGGTCCTTGGGCGTCTTGTCGGCCGCGAGGATGTCCCCGATCAGGTGCAGCGTGATGTACCCGTCCGGCCGAAGCCGCTGATCGATGTTGTTGATCTCGGGTGCAGTGGGCGCAATGATGCGGATCTGATCGGGTGGCTCGATGACGTAAGGCTTGAGGCTGTAGCTCTGCCGTGGCGCAATGATGAAAGCGTCATCGTCCGTGTAATGCGGCACGCAGCCAGCCAACAGGCACGCGCCGATGAGCATGACGACGCAAAACGGTGCATGGCCGTGAGTTGGGTTATCCGTCACCATAACACTCCTGTTTGCCGACAGTCACGATCCTCAGATGCACAACGCATTGTCATGTACGTCGGCTCGCCCGGCGAGGCGCTTGATCGTGCCGGACCGGGAGACGGCGCCGGGTGGTTATCGGGCGGCGTGATCGTGGAACTTCGTCGCCGTGGCCAACAGCAACTTGCAGTCCAACCCGAGGCTCATCTTCTCGATGTACTGAAGGTCGAGTTGCAGCTTTTTCCGCAATGATTCATCGTCGATGTCGTAACCGTTGCGGACCTGCGCCAGTCCGGTCAGGCCCGGCTTGACGGCCAGGCGCATCTCGAATTCAGGTAGCTGCCGGCTGATTTCCTCGAACAACTCCGGCCGCTCGGGGCGCGGGCCGACCAGGCTCATGTCGCCGCGCAGGATATTAAAAAGTTGCGGCAATTCGTCGAGATGGCTTCGCCGCATCCAGCGGCAGATGGTGATGACGCGATGATCGCCCGCATCGGCGCGGATGGCCCGGCCGTGCGATTCAGCGTCCATGTACATCGTGCGCAACTTGTACATCGTGAACAAACGACCGTTAAGCCCGACACGCACCTGGCGAAACAGCGCCGGGCCTGTCGGATCGGCCAGCTTGACCATCACCACGCACAACAACATGACCGGCGCGAACACGAGCAACGCCACCGCGCCGCCGACCACGTCGATCACTTCCTTGAAGATGCGGAATTGGCGCCGGGCGATCTCCACGAGCAGGCCTCCGCCGCCGGCACCGACCATGACGATTGTTATCGGCTCAGGCATCCAACTCCACCGCTCGCGTCCGGCGCCACAACCACACCCACCATGGCCGCGATCCGCCTTGCCCCCGTCGTACCCTGACAGACGCTCACTACGGCCAGTGCGCTACACCAGAATCGCCTATTGTCTGTCCTGCTCCGTCAAGAAACCCACCAAGAGACGCTCGCTGCTCACCCCGAACCATGCTGTCGGTGGCCCCTCAAACTCCGCCCGCCTCCGCCCGAAGTCAGAAATATGGAAGTCTGACTTACATCTAATTTACAATAAGTTTCTGTGGAGTCAAGCAGTTGCCGCTTGTGCCGCCACCACAAAAGCCGCGCGTAGACCGCCGCAACATGCCTATTTTGCCCATTTCCACACCGCGGGTTATCGGACACTGACGGCTGGGCGTGGCCTAGTCGATCTCGGGCTCGATCCGGTCGGCGTCAGATAGCGCAATCACCGCGGCGGCATAAGGATAGGTCAACATGGAAAGGGTGATATCCCCCTCGTTCGGCCGGGTCGTCGTACCCTGCACAAACAGCACCCGGCCCGACCGGCTGATATTGGTGATTTTAACCGCGTAGCCGCTCGTCGGCCGCTCACCCAGCGCCACAACGACGAGCATTTCTGACGCAAAATCCACGTACAGCTCGCCCAATTGATCGCTGGCCAGTTCGTCGAACTGTGCCTGCGATCTGATGAGCATGGCGTCCACCTGTTTGCAGGCCGGGTCGTTGCCCGCGGCGTCGCGAAGGATCCGCACCGGCGTGGTGACCTCTACGACCGCTTCTTCCACCGGCGGCGCCCACCAGCAACCCCCGAGAACGCAAGCCATTGTCAATGCCCCCACGCTCAATGTCACGCTGTTTCGCATCACCTGATCTCCTTGTCAATCATCACCCCTACTATACCAACCGATCAAAGTCTGCGCAAAACCAGGGCGTGAAACGGCCGCCCTTGTCGCCGGTATTTCCGCTCAAAGTTCGTGCCCACCAGTTCGCCTGCGCCGGCCGACTGCGGACTCTCGAACGGCAGGGGCATGTACAGGTCTGCCACCTGCACGGCCCGTTGCTGCATCCACTGGAAATAATCCGTGTGGTCGGTCACCATTCGCAACAGGGCGTCGGGCTTTAACGTCCCGGCCAGCTCGCGCAGAAACGGCACTTGAATCAGCCGGCGCTTGTGGTGGCGTTTCTTGGGCCAGGGATCGGGAAAGTACACGTGCGCCTGCGTGAAACAACCACCGGGCACAAAGTTGCGGATGAAAAACGTGGCCTCCGCGTGGACCAGCTTGACGTTGTCGAGCCCGTGACGTCGGCATCGATCGGCCGCATAAAGCCAGAACTGGCGCGCGTACTCGATTCCAATGTAATTGATATCCGGTGTCTGCATCGCCTGCTGAATCAGGAACGTTCCCTTGCCGCTTCCAATCTCCAACTCCAGCGGGTTGGAGGCGCGTCGTGGGCCGAACCACCGGCCCAGGTCGATCGCACCATCCTGCCACGGCGGCAGATCGGGCCCATCGATCCCGATACTGCCGGGTTCCAACTGCCTGCCGTGTGAAAGTGAAAGACTCATGCCGCCACCATTTTATCACGTTGACATGTCATGCCACCGATGTACCATCTGGCGATGATGATACGAGAGCAACTGGCAATGATGCTGACACGATCGACTACAATCACCACGCACGATGCGTGGACACCGATAGGGCGCTGCCGGCCTTGAGTTGACCCATTGCATGAATCAACCGACGGCCACCCACGAGCACGGGCGGCCGTTTTTGTTTATCGAGACGGCGAATCGACAACGACCCGGATAAATGGCAAGCTATCCAGTTGTGAGTCCAACCATGCGCATCACGCTCCCGGACGGCAGTGAACGGCATTACGACTCCCCGCTGACGCCGGCACAGATTGCCGCCGATATCGGCGCGGGCCTGGCCAAGGCCGCCATCGGCGCGAAAGTTGACGGGCAACGCTGCGACCTGAACCACATGATCGATCGCGACGCGAACGTGTCGATCCTTACCCGTCCACGCACCAATAAGCAGGGCCGATCGAAGGGCGATCCGGACCCCGACGCGCTCTACCTGCTGCGCCATTCATGTGCCCACGTGATGGCCGAGGCGATCCAGTGTCTCTGGCCCGACGCGCTGTTGGCCTACGGGCCGCCGCTGGAAAACGGATTCTATTACGACCTGGCACTCGATACGCCGATCAGCAGTAACGACTTCCCACGCATCGAAGCCGAGATGAAAAGAATCGTCGAGGAGGATCGCCCGTTTACACGCTACGATCTGCCGCCCGACGAGGGCATGGAAAAACTCGACAAAGAGGCCAACAAATACAAGCTCGACAACGCCCGACGCGCACTGGACGGCGGCGCGGCGACATTGTCGTGGTACGTCACGGGTGACCGTGCAAAGCCACAAGCGGTGGAGCATTGGGAAGATCTCTGCATGGGCCCCCACGTGCCGTCCACGGGGTACATCGGCGCGTTCAAGGTCATGTCCATCGCCACGTCGCACTGGCACGGCGACATCAAGAGCGATCGTTTCCATCGCGTGTATGGCGCGGCGTTCTTTACGCAAGCGGATCTCGACGCCCGTCTCGAACAACTCGAGCAGTCGCGTCAGCGCGATCACCGCGTCGTCGGGCAGAAGCTCGGGTTGTTCGCGATTGACGAGCAAGTCGGCCAAGGCCTGATCCTCTGGAAGCCCAAGGGCGCGATCATCCGTGACGAATTGCAGAAGTTCATCATGGGCGAGCAGATCCGTCGCGGATATTTCCAGGTCTTCACACCGCACATCGCCAAGATCGACCTGTACAAGACCTCGGGCCACTACCCGTATTACCAGGAAAGCCAATACCCACCGATGGTCAGCCGCGAGCAGATCCGGTTGCTGGCCGACGAGAACTGCTCATGCGCCGAGCTTTCCAATCGGATGGATGAGGGCGCGATCGACGGCTACCTGCTCAAGCCGATGAACTGCCCGCACCACATCAGCATCTACCGATCGGACAAGCACAGCTACCGCGACCTGCCCGTCCGGCTGGCGGAGTTCGGTACGGTGTATCGGTGGGAGCAGTCGGGCGAACTGACGGGCATGACGCGCGTGCGTGGGTTCACGCAGGACGACGCACACCTGTTCTGCACGGCCGAGCAGGTCAAGGACGAGGTTCGCAGCACGGTCGAGCTGTCGCGGTTCGTGCTCAACACGTTCGGCTTCGACGACATGGAGGTCTACCTGTCGATACGCGACCCGCAGACGCCGGAAAAATACGTCGGCGACCCGTCGGTGTGGGACACCGCCGAGCGCGAGTTGCAGGAGGTGCTCGACGACAGCAGCCTGGCCTATACCACGCAGCCGGGCGAGGCGAATTTTTATGGTCCTAAAATCGACTTCAACGTCAAAGACGTGATCGGCCGCAAGTGGCAGCTCGGTACGGTACAGCTCGATTACAACCTGCCGCAGCGGTTCGACCTGACCTACGTCGGCGCCGACAACCGGGCACACCGGCCCGTGATAATCCATCGCACGCCGTTTGGATCGATGGAGCGGTTCGTCGGCATGCTGATCGAGCATTACAACGGCGCGTTTCCGCTCTGGCTGTCGCCCGAGCAGGTGCGCGTGCTGACCATCTCCGACAAGTTCAGCACGTACGGTCACAAGGTGCTCGACGCGCTGAAAAATGCGGACCTGCGTGCCTCGATCGACACGGGCAACGAACGGGTCAACGCCAAGATCAAGGTTGCCCAGGATCAGAAGATTCCGTACATGCTCGTCGTGGGCGGCAAGGACGAAGCGGCCGGCGCCGTCAGCGTCCGGCAACGCACCCGCGGCGATCTGGGCGCAATGCCGATCGAGGCATTTGTCGATCAGGCCGAAAACGAAATCAAAACGCGGGGCAAGGATGTTGTCACACCGTAGGATCATGCTTGAGGAGCCGTCACGATGACCATCAATATTCGCAGCGTCCGAACCAACGAGTTGATCCGCCACCTGCAATACTCCGGCGCCGTCCCGGATGTGGCCCTGTGCCTCCGCCGCACCATCGAAGAGCAACACCAGAACATCCGCGAACTCGGCGACCATGTCCGCCAACTGCAGGAAAAAATCGTCCAGCTAGAAGCGCACGCCGGTCAAGATGATTGATGATGATCGGCTCGACCACGAGATGCAGCCGGTTGTACCGCCGTTACCGATGACGCTGATTCCGCGCAATTCGGGTGAACACCGGACCAAGTTTCCTGGAGGGATCACATGAATGCGCGGACGTAGTGGGCCACGTACTCGATCTGGTCGTCACCCAGTTGCGGGTACATCGGGATCGACAGCAGTTCGCGGCAGACCGCTTCGGTGACGGGCATGTCGGCTGCGCGATGCGGCACGTCGCGCAGCGCGGGCTGGCGGTGGCCGGGGATCTTGTAGTGGATGCCCGTGCCGATGCCTTGTGCCTCGAGGTGATCGCGCAGGGCATCGCGCTGCGCCACGCGAATGGGATAGACGTGGTAGACGGATTGGCAATCGCCTCGTGTCGGCAGCAACTTGATGGGCAGATCGGCAAACAACTCGTCGTATCGTTGGGCGATTGCAGCGCGACATTGGTTGTTCGATTCCAGGTGCGGCAGTTTCAACCGCAGCACCGCCGCCTGAAGCTCGTCAAGGCGGAGGTTGGAGCCGATCCGGGCATGCTCGAATTTCGATACCTGGCCGTGATGACGCAGAAGCCGAACGCGCTCGGCCAGATCACTATTCCTGGTGGTGACGAACCCGCCCTCACCAAACGCGCCGAGGTTCTTGGTGAAGTAGAAGCTGAACGCGCCGGCATCGCCCATGCCACCACAACGCCTGCCCTTGTACCGGGCGCCGTGTGCCTGGGCGCAGTCCTCGACGACGCGTAAATCGTGACGACCCGCTATCTCCAGGATGGGATCCATGTCGGCCGGCTGACCGTAAAGGTGAACGGGCATCACGGCGCGGGTCGCGTCAGTCACGGCTTGGCCTACCCGTTGCGGATCGATCGTCAGGGTCTGTGGCTCGACATCGACCATGACCGGTGTGGCGCCAACGTGTACGATCGCCTCGATACTGGCGAAGAACGTCAGCGACGGAACAATCACCTCGTCGCCCGGGCCAACGCCGACCGCCCGCAACGTAGCGGCAAGGGCATCGGTCCCGCTCGAGACAGCCACGCCGTGATCGACCCCGCAGAACCGGGCAAACTCCTGCTCGAACGCCTGGACATTTGGCCCGAGGAAAAGCTGCATGCCGTCAAGAATCTGTTCGAACCGGGCGAACAACTCGTCCTTGATCGGGTCGAGCGAGGCACGCAGATCTACCAACGGAACCTTCATGGCGCTTATGACCTTCGATATTGCAGGGCGAAACGGATGAAACTTGAAAAGGTCATCGTGAAGCTATTACTCTCGAAGAAACGACTGAAAAGACCGTTTTCAAAAGCCACCTCGCGGATTCGAACCGCGGACCTGTGCTTTACGAAAGCACTGCTCTACCGCTGAGCTAAGGTGGCAACTGCGCGTTTTTCAACAACTTCGATGGTAATGCGCTTGCGGGCACAATGCGCTCGGTATCCGTATCGGCACCTGTTGGTCACCAACGCCAACCAAGGCGTCACGAAACAACCGGCAATCCGCGGTCGACCCGTCATCATGCCCGAGTCTATCGTCAAGGGGCCGCCCAAACCACCCAAATCCCACGCTGGCTTCCCGCTTTTCGCCCACGGCCAGTGGGCCAAGAAGATCCCGGGCCGCGTTTATTACTTCAGCAACTGGTCCGATCCGGACTCGCCTTGCAGCGATACTTGGATAACCGTAACGACCTCTACGCGGGTCGGACGCCGCGCACCGCTGGCGCCGGGTTGACATATGCGAACTGTGCAACCGCTACCTGACGACCAAGAAAAACCGGGCGACATCGGCGAAGTGGATCGGCATCCGTTTGTGTCGGGCCCGGCCCGGGAGTGATGACCCCGGATCG
>CAUYYV010000029.1:0-17526 GCA_963577075.1 Phycisphaerae bacterium | reverse complement strand
ACACGCGAATACAGGTCGTGGTCGATCCCGGCGCCGCGATCGATCAATTTTGGGTTACCGGCGCCAACGAAAACGACCATCACGTCAAACATTTCAACTGGCGGCGCGATGTGCTTCAGCACGTCGCGCAGAACTGCGTGAAGATCGCCGACATCCGCAACGCCGACGACGGCGACCCGTCGCCCCGCAATGACGGCGGCGTCCTGCGGCGGACGCAGGGCATCGAGGTCGGGCACGTGTTCAAACTCGGATCGATCTACACGGAAAAACTTGGCGTCGACGTACTTGGCGAAGACAACCAGCGCAAGCCGATCATCATGGGTTGTTACGGCATCGGACTCAATCGCATCCTCGCCGCCGCCATCGAGAGGTCTGGCGGACACGACGATGACGGCATGATCCTGCCCGCCGCCATCGCGCCGTATCAGATCGTCATCACGCCGATCAAGTACGAGGGGCGGGTCAAAGAGGTGGCCGACCGGATTGCCCACGAACTCGAGTTGCTCGAAAATCCACAGTCGCCCGACCGTGGAGCCGCCACACCGACTGTAGCCGGAGGGCTTGGCCGGATCGACGTCCTGCTCGACGACCGCGCCGAGCGACCGGGCGTCAAGTTCAAGGACGCCGATCTGATCGGCATCCCCTTGCGCATCACCGTCGGCGACAAGGCGCTGCGCGACGGCAACGTCGAAATCAAGGCGCGTACCGTGGACAAACCCCAGTTCGTCCCCGTTGAATCCGCCGCCGCCCACGCCGCAGAGTTGCTGGCAACACTTTGATGACCAGAGGCAACCGCGACCGGCAGTCGCGGTATTTGACGAAACCGATATATTTTGAGCCATGGTTGAGTCGGATCAGGGGCAGGATCAGCGAGGCGAACCGCGTGCGGCGGCCCAGCGGATCGTGAGCATTATCCAGCAACGGGGCCACACGGCCTATCTGGCCGGCGGGTGCGTGCGCGACCGACTGCTCGGCCGTACGCCCAAGGACTACGACGTGGCGACCGACGCCCGGCCGGAACGGGTGCGAAAGCTGTTTCGACGCACGCAGTACGTGGGCGAGGCCTTCGGGGTCGTGCTCGTGCAGCTATGGGGATGCTGGATCGAGGTTGCCACCTTCCGCACCGAATGGGGTTACGCCGACGGCCGGCATCCCGAGTACGTGGATTTCTCCGACGCCAAGCACGACGCCCGGCGGCGCGACTTCACGGTCAACGGCTTGTTCGAGGATCCGATCGCCGACAAGATCATCGATTTCGTCGGGGGCCGGGAAGACCTGAAGGCGGGCGTGATTCGTGCGATCGGTGTGCCGGACGAACGGTTCGGCGAAGATTACTTGCGCATGCTCCGGGCCGTGCGTTTCGCCGCGTCCTTGGATTTTACCATCGAACGTCGCACGGCGGCGGCGATCCGCAAGCACGCCACCAAGTTGAACATCATCAGCCGCGAGCGCACGGGCCAGGAGGTGGCGACCATGCTCACCGGCCCGCGCCCGGCGGCGGCGGCGAAACTGTTGCAGCGATTCGCACTGGACGAACCGGCGCTGGGTGATCCACATTCGACCACCACACTGCCCACGCTGAGCAAGCTCAAGCCGGGCTGCGAGTATCCGACGCCCTTGTGCGCCTGGGCGATCGATCGTTACCTGATGCCACACGTGGCTGGCAAGGCCCAGCCGCTACCCGCCCTGGCAAAAAGAATTGACAACTGGCTTGGCAAGGATCTCGCCGCGCTGTTGCGTCGATGGCGAAAAGCGTTGTGCCTGAGCAACGATCATCGCGACGCGATGCGCGCGACGCTGTCACTGCTACCAACGGCGCTGGATTGGGCTCGGCTGCCGGTGGCGCAGCGCAAGCGACTGCTGGCCCAGCCGATGTGGCCGGGCACGAGGGCGCTTCTACACGCCCTGAAACTGCATGGGGCGGCCGCTTTTGTGCGTCGGCTCGAGCGAGAAGCCCAACCACTTGAGGACGAAGGTGTTGCGCCCAAACCGCTGGTCAACGGCGACGATTTGATCCGCATGGGACGCAAACCAGGCCCCTCATTCAGCCGATTACTGTGCTTGGCATACGACGCACAACTCGAGGGCAGGGTGCGGACGCGTCACCAAGCATTGCGCCTGCTCAAGCAGCTTTCGTAGACGGACACGCTCAGCCCAGATTGCTACAATCAAGCATCGACCATGGCCGACGTCATCAGCCAACTCATCTTGACCGCCCCGGGCCTCGGTGCCACGCTGTGCATGGCGCTGCTATTTATAGGCCTCGTGCTCAGCGGCTGCGGCGTGCCCATACCGGAAGATATGCCCCTGCTGGTCGCCGGCGTGCTCGTGCAGACGAAGCAGGTGCCGCTCACGCTGATGTTCATCGTAGCGTACGTGGGCGTGCTCAGCGGCGACCTGATCCTCTTTTACATTGGCAGACGTTATGGCCACCACGTGCCACGCCTACCGCTGCTGCGCAAGCACATGACCGAGAAAAGGATCGTGCGCGCGGAGAATTACTTTGAAAAGCACGGCGGCAAGACGATCTTCGTCGCCCGATTCCTTCTGGGCGTGCGTGGTAGCGTCTGGTTCGCAGCTGGGACGTGCAAGATTCCCCTGTGGAAGTTTCTGGCCTACGACGGCGCGGCAGCACTGATCTTCGTGCCCGCACTCATGGCGCTGGGTTACCTAGGAGCGTCACAGTTCGATCGTGTGACGCAATGGGCCGGGTGGGTGCAGGTCGGCATCCTGATCGCCGTCCTTGCCGCCACCGCCCTGCTTATTGCGTGCAAATGCTGTCGGCGCAAGCGAGTGCCGGCAGCCAGCTGACCGACGGCACTCGCCCGGGCGTGGTTGTGCTTTCGCATACGATCACCTATCGTTGTTCACATGCCAGCGACCAAAACCTCGCGGACACCAACGCTGAAAGATGCTTATCGAAATGTCATGGATCGCGTGGGCGAGGCGGCGGTGCGCGCCGGTCGCCGACCTGAAAGCATCATCGTCGTGGCGGTGACCAAGACTGCCAGCCCGGACCAGATCCGCGGTATTGTTGAGCAGGGCCACATCGACTTGGGCGAAAACCGCGTGCAGCAGCTTATCCAGCGCGTGGCGCAGCTCAAGGAGTTCTTGAGCCGCAAACGCACGCTTGGTAGGGCCGCGACCACGCCCGGGCACGACGCACCCGATGACGTCCGCTGGCACATGGCTGGTCACCTGCAACGCAACAAGGTCAAACAGGTCCTGCCCCTGGTGAAGCTGATCCACAGCATCGACAGCCTCCGGCTGGCCGAGGAGATCCAGGCCGTCACTGCCCGTGCCGACACGGCGGTGGACATCCTGCTCGAGATCAACGCCTCCGGCGAGCCAAGCAAGCAAGGCGTTGCGCCGGCGGCGGCCCTGCACTTGGCTGAGCAGATCGACTCGATGGTCCATGTCCGCCTGCGCGGGCTGATGACCATGGCGCCGCGACTGGAAAATCCGGAGGATGCCAGACCCACGTTTGCGCGCACGGCCGAGATCTTTGAAGACATCCGCACCGAAGGCATTGGCGGCAATCAGTTCAACATCCTCTCGATGGGCATGACCAATGACTTCGAGGTCGCCATCGAGCAAGGCGCCAATATCCTGCGCATCGGCCGCGCCTTCTTCGGCGAGACCGAGCAGTAAGTACAACCTCCACCCCTATACCACCAGTCACTGCACGCGGCGTGCCAAGTAAAACCCCCGGCCTGATTGCCGAGGGTATCGACGCGATCCCCTGCCTCGAATCCCCTCCCCCAATTCCTTCTCCTCGATCCGCCCCACCCCGGTCCTCAACCCCACCTCGCATCGATCACGCCGCACGACCGAACGGTTACCGACCCACGCCGGATTCCGCATTGCGGCCTGGCATACCGATCAATCAGCGTCACGACGCACGGTCGTCTCGACCTGCACGCCCATGTCCCTGCACAAGGCGTTTTGTTTTCTCGACTCTCAGTCAACGTCCCACGTAGATAATGTCGAAAGACACGTTCCTAGACCTTATATCTGACAGGCTAATTCAGGCTAGCGCGCCGATGAGTAAAGTCAACAACAAAAGTTGAATTTTAACTTTGATTAATTAAATAGAAACGGCGTCAAATCGCATGTCACGACGCCCCACGCACGGCAAACTGGTATTGCAATGTCAGGATCATGTCTCCGGCGGTGAACGACCAGACGGCCTCGATCGCAGGTACTCGCGTGCAACCCGTCGATCATCACCGGCAGCTTCAGCTGCCGGTCGTCTTCCGTTCGCTCCTTCACAAAGTAGCATGGCCGGACAGATCGAAGCAATGGTTAGCGCAAGTTATTCCCGTGGACACGGCCGCGTTACCACTTCCCGTCTCCCCAACGGCTCGGGTTGATACCCGGCGCTTCGGTCTTCATGCCCTGGGGCTTGTGCGGCTGCGTCCAGATCGCGTCGGTCGTGTTCAGGCTTTTCATAAACGGCCTGGCGATCTCGGGCACGTCGGCGACGAGCTTCGGATCCCATTCCTCGACCGGCTGAATCGGTCCGGCCCAATCGGGACGGTAGCCAAACTGAACCAGCTCGCGCGGCTGCGTGTCCTTGTTGGGATGGCTGCCGTGCAGCAGCATGGACGGGACAACCACAGCCGACCCGGCGGGAGCGGTAATTGTGACCTCCTCCGGATGCGACTTGTAGCGTACATACGGACTGGCCTGGGCGTGAAAGGAAAGATGTGAGCGCGGGATCAGTCGAAATGGGGCGCGATGCGGAGTCAGTTCGTCCAGATAATAGAGCACGCGCAGCAGACGCGGACAGCTGCCCTCGTAACCGAACAGGTCTGATCCATGCGGCTGGCCGTCAGTATGTATTGAAATACCCGGCGTCCCCGGCAGCGTGCGCTGAAAGAAGCCGCGCGTGAAGATGATCTCCAGACCCATCACGTCGACGAGAAAATCGATCATCGGCGGAAAGCCGATCAGTTCCGCGACGGCGCGGCTAAGCCACTGCGGCTGCGTGGGCGATCGAGTCTGGTTCACGCTGTAGCTGGTGTGGTCCATTTCCACATCCGACAACTCTTGCTTGATCCGCGTGATCCGCTCAGCATCCAGCATGGCCGGAAAGACGACGTAACCCTCGACCTCGAGATGACGAATCTGTTCTGACCGCGTCATTGCCAGAAAGTCCGTCTCGTCAACGTTCATAAAACCGATCTCTTCCTCGGGATCGATACTTGGTGTTCCTGGCTGGTTCATTGGGCTATTCCTCGGATGGCAAGCTCGAAACCACAGCTTTCGGCTACATCGTTGATATGCTATTCAAAAAATTCCTCTCACTGAAATCGGAGATGCTAGCGTTTGGGATGGCTGATGTCATTGCACCCAATTTGCCGACCTTTGCGCGAAAACTTTGCGAGGCGACATTTTGCGGCAACCCGAGCGTTGCCCGCAGCATATGCAGAAAGCCGGCCTGGCAAATCGAGTTGCTTGTTATGCCTCCCGCGCTTGCCACTAGCTTGCGCATTTCGGGGCGACCTTTGTCGCCCCGGCGCCATGATATATGAATCCCAGGTTACGCCGATGGCCCGGGGTTCGGTCCGGTTCGATGAATCACATTCGTGTGATGGATGAGCATGTCACCCGCTTCCATCTCCACCACCACCGCCGGGTAGGCCACCGTATCAGGCGGGTCGACCAGCCCGCGGCTCGCACCAAGCACGCCGGAGGGCTGGTGCGGAAGGATATCAAGGGTTTGCGAACCACGCAGGCATGCTATCGGGCCGCTGTCGACGCGTTGCCCGTCGAGCGCCACCGTCGCAGCCAACGCGCACGGCGGATCATAGAAAAGGTAGGCATTGTCCTGATGGTAGGGAAATTCATAGCTGGCATGGGGCGGCTTGTCGATGTACTGGATTCCATCAGCTACCGGTTCATCGCCGAGAAGCGGCCGCACCAGATCGAGCATCAGCGCCGAATAGAGCAGTTTGCACAGGTAGGTCGAGTGCTCCTGAATGCGAAAGACGCAGCGCACCGCTGACACCTCGGCCTTGTCATCGAAGTACATGTGACCGTGTTCGGCCGTGGCGGCCGCTTCTTGCACGACACGCTCCACTTCCGCCGTTACATCTCGCAAGAGGTCAATTCCGAACAGTCCACGAACGACCACGAAGCCGTTCGCGCGATACTTCTCGGTGAGGACTGCGATGTTCATGTTCATACTCCCACCCACACTACCGCGCCAGAGCCCCTGGGCCGCCGCGCACCTTTGGCTACTATAAACCCAAGTGATTGTAGGGCCAGACGTACCAGATGCTTGCCACCACTGAACGCCGAGACCGACAGCGGCCCGCTCGCCGAGCATCGCGAAGCGGGTGTAGAAAACGGGGCTAGTCGGTGCTGAAAAGAAACCGTGAAATCCGAATATCCGGCTGAGAGCGGCCGGTCCATATTCTGTGTCCCATGTGTGGCGGGACCTTGCAGGGGCGGACGCGTGTCGGCTAGGATGATTTTTTTCAGTAAGGTGCCGGGCACGCCCACCGGGATTAGCGCCGCACGAGCGATTTGGAGCCACTTATTTCATGACCCATGCCGAACCGGCACAAAGGAAAAATCCGTTGACGCGGCGCCTGGTGGCAATGGCAATCCTCGGCGTCAGCCTGTTGCTGTGGTTGATTCCCAGTGACGTTCCGCAACTGATCGCCAAGCAGCGTGACGTGTTGCTGGGCCGGTACTCGCTGGACTGGATGACGGCGCTTCTGATACTGACGCCGATTCTATGGCTCATCGCCAACGGGATCGCCCGGCCGTCGAAACGAAGCGGCAGGCAGGGGGTTTTTCGGCTGGCGACGGCGGTCGTCGCGTCACTGGTCGCGCTGGCAGCCGCCGATGTCATTTGTCGCCATACCATTTCGGCACGGTACATCGAGGGCAAGGTTCAGCATCGTTCCTCCTGGCCAGGCGATCGTGTCTCGGACATCGTTCGCCACCGGCCAGCGCAAGTCAACTACAAGATTACCTACACGGACCAGCCTGAGCAGTACCGGTCGTATCCCGATCCGCCACCCGGTTTTGGCACCATGCATTTCAACCTGACCACGGATAAACGTGGATATCGCAATCAACACGCCCTGGATAAATACGACATCGTCGTGCTCGGCGATTCGTTTGCCGAGGGCTCTCGCGTGGACGACAGCGAACCTTGGCCGGTACGCCTGGGCGAACAAACGGGTTGGTCGGTGTACAACCTCGGCGTTTCAGGTGGCAAGCCGTCTTATTACCTCAGCGCCCTGCGTGCCTACGGTCTGTCCCTGTCGCCCCGGATGGTCATCTGCATGATCTACGAGGGGAACGACTTCAAGGTCGTCCGATCGGGGCCCTCTGCTTCCGACAAAGGGTTCTGGGAGAACGCCTGGGACTCCCCAATCCGCGCCCGGCTCAAGCGAACCCTGACCAACGCGCTTGGCGGCATCAACGCGGACGCGCCCGTTCCATACACCGAGGCGTTGTCCTGGATACCCGCCGAGGTGCCCACGGGCTCATCGATTTTTTATGCCATCGTGCCCAAGCGGCTGACCAGACTCGACCAGGATCCTGAAAAGTTTGCCGCGTCGCGCAAATGGCGCGACACATCGCGTGTGTTCGGGCAGCTGATCGATGTGTGCCGCAAGCACGGCATTCAGTTGGTCTTTGCGTACGCGCCGACCAAACCGCACGTGATCATGCCGCTGATTCGTGACAGCGTGTCGGCCGGTGCGCTGCACGCGTTCGCTTCATACAAGCAAGACAATCTTCCGCCTCCCGAGAAGTTCAAGGCGCGGCTGTATGAACGACTCAACACACAGGAGCACACCGTGCGCTCATTTTGTCAGAGCAAGGGCATCAATTTTGTCAGCCCGACCACCGCGTTGCGGCAGGCCATGTCGAAAGGCGAGCAGGTCTATTATACCTACGATCAGCACTGGACCACGCTCGGCCACGCCGTGGTGGCGGATGTGATACACGCACACCTGGCACAGCCCGATCACGCCGCTGGCTTCGCGGTCAGCGACAGCAGCAGCACGAAGCAGTGACCGGTGACCTCCATGATCTCCTCGGTCACCGAAAAGATCACGTGCCCTTCCTTGAAAACGTCGAAATCGAGCGTCTGGGTCAACAGATAACACATTCCCACCATGGCAAGCAAAGTCATCACACGACGGCCGCGCAAATAGGGCGACAGCACCGGGTACGCATACCACGCCACAAACCCCAACAATCCGACCGTCAGATACAGGATCGTCGTAGAGCTTTTCATCAGGTGATATTCGCGAAACATCAGCGCCGCGGCGAACACCGTCAACCATCCGAAAAAAACCCTGCGCTGCACCACCAACCGCAAAAACGCTGCGCCCACGGCCGCCCAAAGCACAATCAGGGCGACCGTCTCAAACGGACCTATAAGATGCCTGCCGAAGCCGCGCAACGAATAGACGGCCACAAACTCACACGCGAGCAGAACGGGCGGCAGCATGACCCAGCGCCAGTCGATGGCTCGAAAAATCTCACCGGTAAATTGAATGAACGGCAATCTGACGGGCAAGCAGTCGGCCGCTTCCGATGGCTCGGATCCGCCGCCGCCAACAGGCAAGGAGCGATCGGCACCCCGTGTACCCGAGGCATTGTTCATGTGGTCCATTTGGTTTGCGGTCCCTGCGAGCAGTTAATATCAACAACCCAAATATAGCACGGCGTTAATCCGTTTCAATGCAGTGGGAGCAACGATCCGCCGCGCCCCATGGTTTTACTTTGCCTGTTGATAGCCCTTTGCATGTACCCGCGGCGTGTGGCCCGGCAACCAGCCCGTCAGCCGTCGAACACGGCCACGGCGCGGACAGGCGAACCAGCAGCACCCCGGATTTTGAGCGGGAAGGCAATAAACCGGAACCGACCGCGACCGACGACCGCCTCGAGATTGGCCAGGTTCTCGTAGTGCGTGATGTTCATGTGGCCACAGTGCTTGTGCACCTCGGTGTTCGACACTTCCCACACGCCCGGTCCGGGTGATTCGACGCCGAACGCCACGGCGCCTCTCTCGGCCAGAAAGGGCACGACCTCGGCGGCGATGCCGGGCCAATGGGTGATAAACTCGGGCGTACCGAATGCCCTGCTGTAATGGCCGGTGTGCAACAGCACCGTGTCGCCGCGCTGTATTTCCAGACCGTCAGTCGCCAGCGCCTTTTCGACATCGCTTACGTGAATCAGTTCGTCCGGCTCGAACCCGGTCACGTTCACGCAAATACCCGGCGTATAGAAAAGATCGAGCGGCAACTTGTCAATCGTATCGCCGCGGCGTGCGGGCGCGGCGTGGAAGTGCGAAAACGCATCGACGTGCGTCGAGGCGTGGTCACACATGATCAGCGTCGTGATGCAATTGGAGACCGGCCCGGTCGGCTCCTTGCCATCGATTTCCTCGTGTGTCAGGTAGGGAAGCACCTGCGTTGCGGGCATCGACGGCAACACCGGCGCCTTGTGGAATATTTCCTGGCTAAGATCGATCAGTTCGGCCATGACGGCGGACTCCGGGCGGGCTTGATGTCGGTGCGATCCATCACGATATGCCCAATGTTGCCGCCCTACAAGGCATGGCCGATATCGTCATCACGCCGCCAGTCCGCCTGCGGTGGTTGTGGGGGAATATTTCAACGATCGCCCCATTCGCTGCCAGAGAACCCGGTCATCCTTACCGTCGAAGGAGCCGCCGCCCGGGCAATCCAGTCCACATCGCAGTGGAATCATCATGCCCTAAACTACTTGCCGAGTTGAAGTCGACAATGGCCATGACGTAATACAAGTTATGCAAAACACTTGATTTGGTCCGTTTTGCCAAACTCTCAACGGGACAATAGTATTGATATTCATGTAAATTAACTGGTGTCCTGTCGCGGCTTCAGATTGTTCCCCATGCCCACCCGTCAAATTCAATACCGCGAAGCGCTGCGTGAAGCGATGGTCGAGGAGATGAATCGCGACGAGCGTGTGTTTCTGATGGGCGAGGAGGTTGCTCAGTACAACGGCGCGTACAAGGTATCGCAAGGCATGCTCGATCAGTTCGGCCCGCGCCGAGTAGTCGACACGCCGATCAGCGAGGCGGGGTTCTGCGGCGTGGGCGTCGGCGCGGCGATGTACGGCCTGCGGCCGATCATAGAGTTCATGAGTTGGTCATTCTGCCTCGTCGCGGCCGACCAGATCATCAACAACGCGCCAAAGATGCTTTACATGTCGGGCGGACAGTTCAACGTGCCGATCGTTTTCCGCGGCAACAACGGCGCCGGCGGGCAACTCGGGGCGACCCACTCGTGGGCGGTCGAGTCGATGTTCGCGTCCGTGCCCGGGTTGAAGATGGCGATCCCCGCCACGCCCCGTGACGCCAAGGGGTTGCTCAAGACCGCGATCCGCGATGACGACCCCGTCTTTTTTCTCGAAAATGAGCGACTGCTGAGCTTTCGCGCCCCCGTACCGGATGCGGACGGCGATGACATGCTGATCCCATTCGGCCAGGCCGAGGTCAAGCTGGCGGGCAACGACTGCACGATCGTCGCCTTCGGGCAAGCCTTACACTTCGCGCTCGAGGCAGCCGTACAACTGGCGCAGCAGGGCATCGACTGCGAAGTGGTCGATCCGCGGACCGTCAGGCCGCTCGATATCGACACGATCCTGCGCAGCGTGCGAAAGACCAGCCGCCTGGTCATCGTCGACCAGACTTGGCCGTTCGCCTCGATCGCATCGGAGATCGCGGCCCAGGTCTACGAGGGTGCGATGGATAGCCTGGACAATCGCGTTTTTCGCGTCAACGCCGACGACGTGGCCGCACCGTATGCCCGCAATCTCGAGCAACAGATGTTGCCGCATGTGGGCAAGATCATCGAGGCCGTGCGCGCCGCGACTTATAGCACCTGACGAAGCGTCCCTTCGCGAAACGGCTGCGAAATTTTGCTCGTTTGCGTGAACCCGACAGGCAAAGGTAGTGTCCGGGCAAGAAAGTCGCCATCCATGCTGAAATGAAGAAGATGAAGACCCAATGGACCAGGCGGTGACGTGAATTAGAAAGTCACCCGGGGCCAGGATCAGCCGTACCCGGCCGGTTTCCATCTCGATCTGAGTCGTTAATATGTGTCGCACGAGTTGACGCAACCGTGTGCCTGAAAACACGAGGAAACAATCATGAAACAGAAAAGCATCTCCACCGCCAAGGCTGTCGAGATGTTGCCGGGCGTGACGCGTCGGACACTGGCTTACAACGACGAGGCGATGCTCTGCCACTTCGAGCTGAAAAAGGATGCCGAGATCCCGCTGCACAACCATGACCCGGTGCAGATCGGCACCGTGTTGTCGGGCCGGGTGCGGTTCATCGGTGCGAAGCCGGAGCATGAGTACATCGCCGAGGCGGGCGACGGGTACGTCATGGCCAGCAACGAAAAACACGGGGCCGTGGCGTTGGAGGACTCGGTGTTGATCGAGGTGTTCAATCCATCGCGCCCGGAGTACGCGGACTTCTAAATCGACGGGCACTCATGAAACAACAGAATCTAGGTACCGCCAAGCCCGTCGAGGCGTTTGCCGGCGTGTTTCGCAGGACGCTGGCGTACAACGACGCGGCGATGCTCTGTCAATTCGAGATCAAGAAGGGCGCGACACTGCCGATGCACCATCACGACCCGGTGCAGATCGGCATCTGCCTCACGGGCCGTGTTCGCTTTCTCGCCGAGAATCCCGCGGACGAGTTCGAGGCCACCCCGGGCGACGGTTACGTCATCGCGTCCAACCAGATCCACGGACTCGAAGCGATTGAAGATTCCACCTACATCGAAGTCTTCTGCCCCTCACGCCCCGAGTACGCGGATTTTTAGTTTTCGCGCATCCGCGAGGCGGCATCAAGCAAGAAAGCGAAGCGACTGCACGGTTGAATCGACCAGTTCGCCCTCGGCGGCGACCTTGACGAGCGTGTCGGGTTGGTGAATGCCCCACTTGAGCATGGCAAACGCGATGGCGTTTCCGCCTCGCATCGGGCTGAGCGTGGAACTGGTCACCGCGCCAATGACGGCCATGTTGTCTCCGGGTTCGGTGGCCTGCGCGCCGGTGACGGGCAGTCGATCGTCGTCAAAACGCAGACCGCACAGCACACGCTTGGGATGACCCAGGTTCGCCATGCGCGCGACTATCTCCTGTCCAAGGTAGCAGCCCTTGGTGAAACTGACTGCCTGATCAAGAAGTTCGGTGCCTATTTCGTGCGGCAGCGTGTCGGGCCCGAAGTCAATGTGATAGATCGGTGTGCCCGACTCGATCCGAGCGGTGTTGTACGCCAGGTGGCCGATGCCCCGGCCCCTGATCGCACGCTTGGCGCCGGCGCCGCTGCCATCGGCTTCGACGTCGGGCACGAGCCCGCCCGCCATGTCGGCCAGGCGCTTGTATAGCTCGGCCGCGTGTGGCTGCCTCACCCACAGCACCACCCCGGTTGCCCCGCACTCGTCCCGCCGGCAAGCGGTCAGCTTTTCGCCTGCCGCTGCCAGCACGTGATGGGTTCCCGGCATGGCAAGCATGCGCGCCGGATCGTCCTCAACCACGGTACGCAGCAGGTCGCCCGACTGCGGGCCGTGCAACGCCAAGGCCGTCCAGTCGTCGCTGATGTTCACGACGGCCAGATCTTCACCGAACAGGCTCGTGTCATACAACTCGGCCAGCGCCGGCAGGTCGAACCGGTCGGCCTCGATCCATGTGTGCACGTCGCCGTGGTGGACGATCACGTCGGCGATGATGCGCCCCTTTTCGTTGAGTTGAAACGCCCGCACACTGTCACCGCCCCGCAATGCGGTAATGTCCTGCGTGAGCATCCGATTCAGAAAATCCTTGACATCGCCGCCGACAAGTTGCAACAGTCCGCGCTGCGGCAGGTGCATGATCCCCACCCCCTTGCGGATCGCCGCATACTCGGCCTCATAGTGACCGAACGATTCAACGATCTCGACGCTGCCGCGCGTGTCTCCGTATCCGATGAGCGAAGCTTTGGCCCCGAGTTGGGCGTCCCGAAGCGGGTTATCCGTGCTGTCAGCCATTACAACAGTGTATCCTACCACCCGATCGTGATGCCACGTTGACCTCTCGGAGAACATCACGCCGCATACCCCCCGTGGCCCATTTGGCATGATAAATGGCTTGGGGGGCCTGTTAAGCATAAGGAACGCGATCCTTGGCCAAGAAAACGATTGCAGGCATGCTTGGCCAGAATCCGCTCCGCCGCCTTGTCGGTCGTGCGGGTCGGAGTCACGCTAGAACCGGATCGGATCAGCCGACGGCTGCCACCGGGTCAGTAGCAGATATACGGGCGATAGGTGGTATACGCGTGGATGCGTTCCTCGATATGTTCAACCCAGCGCCATTCCACGTGAGCATCCGGAAATGTGACGTTACCGCCGGCCGTTTCGTCCGAGCCTTTCCTGTGGTTTGGTACGGCCTGGACGCCTCCGGCTTCACTTCCCGGCTTGCGGTACGGGTCCCACAGGTTGCCCTGATCGGTGAGAATGGCTGACTCGTCGTGGCGGGCGCGATGACCCAGGGTGAGGACGGGCCCGATGCCGTCGGGGTCGTCGTAGGATGCATACGTCGCGCTATCGTAGGCAACCCAGCCGTGCCACCAATTGCTGCCGTCCGTCTGGTTGGACCATTGCCCAACCCCACCTAAGTACATGTAGGGTGAGTGGATCCCGCTGCCATCGGGGTCCATAGCAGACCCGACATTGCCCCATCCGGTTGCAGCCCATCCATAATCAGCGATGGCGATCATGGTGCGATCGAAGGTGCCGTAGATCGAATGGCCTCTGTCGCGTGAGCGGGGGAAATCGGGGCACGTGAACACGCGCAGAGCCGAGTCACCCTCGCTCTCCGCGTGCTGATAGTCGCGGCTGATCCTGCCGCCGGCCTGCAAATACGGGATGACGTCAAGGGCTTGGCCGATGATGGTCGGCGCTGCCCAATACCCGTTGGGAAAGTGGTTCTTGTTGTCCGCCGCGTAGCCAATCACGGCCTGCACGATCTGGTGCTGCTGCGTCGCGCAGACGAGATAGCGCGCCTGCCGCTTGGACTTCTTGACCGCCGGTAACAACAATGAGATCAGCAGCGAGACAATCGTGATGACCACCAGCATCTCGATGAGGGTGAAACCAAGTATCCCGCTGCGTCGTTGATAGGATAACATGACACGCCGAACTATGGCATTATATCCGCCCGCGTTGACCGCAGCCATTCCGCGCCGGTTGCATCAGGCATGGCCGAGGACGTGGCGGTATTGCGGTTCTGTGCATGATCATCCGCGGCATTTTTTGCTGACATCTCGCTCTTTGATGAACAATAGCCAGTGCATGATCCACGCGCGGCGGCCTGATGCATCGGCCGGCACCCCTGATCTATATTCATTCGACACGATCCGTTCTGATCGACTCCTTCGCAATCCTTGTGTTATCGCTGATCGTGTCGGTTGCGATGGCCCACGAACCGGATCGCTGGGACGGCACCCGGCTTGAGCCTGATGTCCGGCACGGACATGGAGGCGTACATCACGAATGCGGAAGGCTCGTGGACCATTCTGGTATGATAAATGGTTCTGGAGGCCTATCAAGCATAAGGAACGCGATCCTTGGCCAAGAAAACGATTGCAGACATGGACGTCAGCGGCAAGCGTGTTTTGATGCGCGTGGATTTCAATGTGCCGCTCGCTGACGGGCAGATCAGCGATGATCGGCGGATCCGCATGGCGGTCGATTCGATCCGCAGCGTGATCGATCGGGGCGGCCGGTTGATCCTGGCCAGTCATCTGGGCCGGCCGACCGGTGACGGCCCCGAGGCGGCGCTGAGCCTCAAGCCGTGTGCCGATCGGCTAGGTGAGCTGCTGGGAAAATCGGTCGCGTTTACCGGCGACTGCGTCGGCGCCGCCACGACCGACGCGGTCGCGAAGATCGGCGACGGCGGCGTCCTGCTGCTGGAGAACCTGCGCTTTCACAGGGGCGAAAAAAGGGGCGACCTCGCGTTCGCCGGTCAACTGGCGTCGCTGGCGGACATTTACTGCAACGATGCGTTCGGCACGGCGCACCGCGAGGATGCATCCATGGTCGCCGTGCCGCGGGCGCTGGCGGGCAAGCCGCGTGTCGCCGGGTTCCTGCTGCAAAAAGAGATTCAGTACCTGTCCGAGGCCATCGCTGATCCGAGCCGCCCGTTCGTCGCCATCCTCGGCGGCGCGAAAGTCTCCGACAAGATAACCGCCATCACAAACCTGCTGACAAAAGTTGATACGATCCTGATCGGCGGCGCCATGGCGTACACGCTGATGCTGGCGCAGAACAAGGCGGTGGGCAACAGCCCGGTGGAGCATCATCGCGTGTCCGAGGCGCGCAAGATACTTGACCACGCCGGCCACAACTCCGCCGACCTGATGCTGCCCAGCGATCACGTCTGCGGACGGGAACTGAACTCCCTGACGGAAACCAAGGTCTGCCATGACGTGATCGACGACGGTCTGCTCGGCCTGGACATCGGGCCGCGCACGATCAACACCTACAAGCACGAGATCATCGGCGCCAAGACGATCGTCTGGAACGGCCCGGTGGGTGCATTCGAGATTCCGCCGTTCGATGTGGGCACGAAACGGATCGCACACACCATCGCCGACGCGACCCAACAGCACGGTGCGGTGAGCATCATCGGCGGTGGCGACAGCGCCGCGGCGATCGACAAGTTCGGCCTGTCCGACAAGGTCAGCCACGTCTCGACCGGCGGCGGCGCCAGCCTGAAGATGCTCGAGGGCAAATGTTTTGCCAGCGTCGACCTGCTCGACGACAAATAAAACGCGCCGCCTGTTCAGCGGCGGGCCTCGGACCGCACTTCGTGACGCAACCCGCGCCACGCCCAAGCCCGCCCCGCCGGCCCTGCGCGTCCGCGATCATTCAAGCTGGCAGCATCCGCCGTGCCTCGCCGGAACCTTTCTCGGTCTTCCCCACGCCATGTCTGCCCCCGGACCTGCGCTATGACACGTCACCGCATCGGCTCGCACCCCGATCACGACACCGCCGCGGGGAGACTGGTGGTCCAGATGTCGCGATGCAATTTCCATTGGTCGGCTTCGTTTTTCCAGATGATGATGTACTTGCCCTTGTCGGCCACGCCGCCATCGCCGCCAATGATGGTGTACAGGCCCACTTCAATGGCCGTGTCGCCATGCACCTCGATCTCTATAGCTTGCAGCGTTGTGTCTTTGAGGCCCGTGTCGAGCGCGGCCTGCCAGAAATCACAAATAGCGTCCGCGCCCCGGACAAAGTCGCTGTTGCCCGGCAGCAGCTGGGCCTCGGCCGTATAGACGTTGGCTATGCCGGCGGCATCGCCCCGCCGGAATGCCGCCACGAATTCGCCCTTGGTCGATTCGAGCTGCGTCGGAGTATCCATGTTGGTCATCATGACCTGCCGGGATCATCGGTCATTAGTGTTTATGGGTCGGCTGTGCGTATTGTACCCCCTTTCGGGGACCACGATGCCCGCCGGCCTATCCGGATGAACTGGAACATCTGTCGAAAAAACCACCCTGCGCGTGCTGCACCGCCGGGACAACCCGCACATGACGCCGTCCACCGATCCCGCTGCTGCTAAGATGCGCCAATGCTGGATCCGACCCTGCAACCAGATCATCCACTCGTGGCCGCGTCAATTCTCTCGGCCGACTTCGGCCGCATGGCCGAGGAATGCCGTGACGTGCTGGACAAGGGCGCGGACCTTCTGCACGTGGACGTGATGGACGGCCATTTCGCGTCGAACCTGACAATGAGCGTGGACATGATCCGGGCGCTGCGTCGTCACCTGCCGGACGCATTTCTCGACGTGCACCTGATGGTCGAACATCCGGGCGACTACGTGGACGAGTACGCCCAAGCGGGTGCGAACCTTTTCTCATTTCACCTGGAGGCGTGCCGGCCGACGGGCCGCGAGGTCGATGGTGCCCAGGATGCGGCCACGCTGATCGAGCGTATCCACACCGCGGGCATGCACGCGGGCATGGCCATCAATCCACCGACGCCGTCCGACGGGCTTGAGCCCTACCTCGACCGGCTCGACCTGGTGCTGGTGATGAGCGTCCACCCGGGCCGGTCCGGTCAGAAATTCATGCCCGAGGTACTCGATAAAACATACCGGCTCAGGCAACGCATCGGGGCGCAGACGCGCCTTGAAATGGACGGCGGACTCAACCCGACGACCGCACCGCGTGCCACCGCCGCCGGTGTCGACGTGCTCGTCACCGCCTCGGCGCTCTTCGGCGCAGACGACCGTGAAGCCATGATCCGCCAACTGCACGCATCGGCATCGTGACCGCGTCCTCGTTCGCCGCAAGTATTGACCGTCCCCGCATCCAGTCATAACATTTGACTGCCATTCACGTTTGGCCCGTAGTTCAATTGGCAGAACGCCTGACTCTGGATCAGGAGGTTGGTGGTTCGAGTCCACCCGGGCCAGTTGTTGCACGTCTTTGCATGGCGTCGCGCA
>CAUYYV010000028.1:0-17537 GCA_963577075.1 Phycisphaerae bacterium | reverse complement strand
CGATCGTGGCGCCCGGGATGCGGCCGTCGAATGACCACTGAATCGTGCCGTCCGACTGCACGGTGATCTTGCGCGCGATGCGGGGGGCGCCCACGGGCAGGGGATCGACGAAATCGGCGATGTCCTCCTTGTCGATCTGCCAGGCGATCAGGCGCCCGCCGCGCACGCGAACGGTGCGGACGACCACCTCAAACGGTTGGGTCGCGGGCGTGACGATAATCGGCACGTGCAGCAGTTTGCGCCCGGGGCGTGGCTTGATGCGCCACACGGAATCGGAGGCCGAGTCGGCCGACTTCGTCGCCTTGCGCACGGCCGGCTGGCCCGGGCGGCGCGTTGATTTGCGTTTATCCGCGCCGGCCGAATGCTGATCGGCCTGCTGCATCCGAACAACACGCGCCGGCCCCTGCCCCGTGATCAACATCTGCACGTCAAGCTCGAGGTGCTCGGCCACATTCAGCTGCGCCGAGGCGCCGTCCTGTGCCAACGTCTCCTTGACGCACCAACAGGTCGCGATCATCAGGCCGCAGCAAACCCACACACCCGATCGCCATTGTCCCTTCTGTTTTTTCATGGCAATGGACCCGGACAGCGTGTTCAGGATGCACCGCACGACGCTTGTTATGATAGCCGGACGAATCCGGATATTCCATCGCCCAGCTCAGCGCCGTTCGAGGAAACGGCGCAGGATCTCGGCGGCGGCCAGGGCGTCGCGCCGCGATTTTTTGGCTTTGTGCGTCAGCCCGGACCGGGTCATATGGTCGTCGGCCACGTCGCTACTGAGGCGCTCGTCGGCCAGGTGAACGCTTAACGCGCTGCGCGCTTCAAGTTGCTGGGCGAACTGCCGCGCTCGCTTGCTGGCCGGGCCTTCGCTGCCGTCCATGTTCAGCGGCAAGCCGACGACCAGCGCCCCCGGCTGATGCTGCTTGATCGCGCGGTGAATCATGTCCAGTCGCTGCTCGGCGCTGGCTGTTTCGATGATGCCGGCAGGCGTGGCGATCTTCGTCCCGTCGTCACCGACAGCCAGTCCCGTACGCTTTGCGCCCAGATCGATGGCCAGATATCGCATCGTCAAACCAATTGTTGACCAAACTGCTGACCCACCTGGTCGCACACCTGCTTGATCTTCTCGGCGTCGCGCCTGTGGCAGACGAGCGTCGCATCGCGGGTGTGCACGACGATCAGGTCCTCGCAGCCGACCATCGCGATCACGTGCTCATCGTCATTGGATACCACCAGCGTACCGACCGTATCGAGCAGCAGATGCCGATTGGCGGCCAGCGCATTTTGCCGCTCGTCGCTTTCACAGGTGGATGCAAAGGCGGGCCACGACCCGACGTCGAGCCAGGTCACCGCCATGGGCAGCGCCGCCACGAGCACCGCCTCGTCACGCGAAGCCGGTTCCATGACCGAGTAGTCCACGCTGATCCGCTTGAGATCGGGGTAGACGTCCTGCAAAACCCGCTGCGCGTCGGCCGAACCCCAGGCGTGGGCGACCTTTGCCAGTCCGTCGTGATTGGCCGGTTCGTAACGGCGGATGCAGTCGAGCAAGGTCGAGGCACGCCAGACGAACATGCCGCTGTTCCACAGGTACCGCTGCGGTCCGGCATCGAGGTATTGCTGCGCGGTCGGCTGGTCGGGTTTTTCCTGGAATCGATCCACCACGCGACCCGAGCCGGCGTCGATCACCCCGCCCAACTCGAGGTAGCCGTAGCACGTCGCCGCGTGCTGGGGTTCGATGCCGAACGTGACCAGCGCATGCGGATGGGCCTCGGCCAACGCGTAGCCCTGCTCGACAATCGTGCGGAACCGGTCGGCCGGCTCGATTATGTGATCGGCGGTGAACACGGCAATCACGGCGTCGGGATCGTCGCGTCCGATGACCGCGGCGCCGAAACCGACGGCGTTGAGCGTATCCCGGCCCGTCGGCTCACCGAGAAATCTGTCGCCCTTGAGTTTCGCAAGCGCTTCAAGGGTGGCAGCGCGATGCGCCTCGCCGGCGCAGACGTACACCCTCTCATCCGGCACGAGACCATCAAGCCGGTCCATCGCCAGTTGCAGCAGGCTCTTGCCGTGTATGAACGGGATCAACTGCTTGGGGCGGTTCGCCCGGCTCATCGGCCACAGCCGCTTGCCCGAGCCGCCGGCCATAATCAATGCGTAGCGCATGGCCTTAATGTAGGCGCCACGGCGAAAACATACAACGGCGATGACCGGATAAAAATATCGGCACGCGGCACATGCCGCGGCCGGTGGAAATGCGCGTGGGCCGCACTACAATAGATGATTCGTGGCCAAGAAACTTCCCAAACAACTCGCGCTGCTGGATGAAGACCTGTGTACCGGCTGCGAGGCGTGCGTCTCGGTCTGTCCGGTGGACTGCATCGACACGTTCGAGGGCCACCAGCACGCACAGGTTATGCAGATCTGCTCGATCGACCTGCCGCGGTGCATCGGCTGCACGCTCTGCGCCCAGGTCTGCCCGTGGGATTGCATCACGATGGTGCCCACGGACCAGATGATGCGCGAGCCGAAATATGCCGAACAAGTAATCCACAAATAGCAAAACCTCCCCACTTTGCGAGGATTAAGGATCAAGCCCAAATGGATGACGCAAAGCGACAGGAAATCATCGCGCTGCTGGCCAAAGCGTACAACATGGAACTGGAGACGGTGGTCAATTACATCGCCAACTCGGAATGGCTCGACGGGATCCGCGCCAAACACATCAAGGACTCGCTGGGCGCCGACGTCACGGAGGAGATCGGCCACGCCCAGATGCTGGCCAAGCGCATCAAGGTGCTCGACGGGCGTATCCCGGGATCGATGGAGTTGAAGATGACGCAGAAGACGCTTCAACCGCCGTCCAACTCGATCGACGTGCTCGACGTGATCAAGGGCGTGATCGACGCCGAGGAAGCCGCGGTCGAACATTATCAGCAGATCATCGAAGCCACCGATACGGTCGATCCCGTGACCCAGGACCTGTGCATCCACCTCAAGGGCGACGAAGAGGAGCACCGGCGAATGTTCAAGGGGTTCCTCCACGAAGCCATTCACATGCAGGTGTGATCCGCACCGGCGAGGGCAACAGGCGTCGATATGGTGGCGGCATTGGAACGATGACGGTGGCCCGACCATTGCGCCGTTGAGAAGCGCCACCAGCGGTGATCGGCCAAAGCGGTGCGTCGCTTAAGGCGGGCGCCTGCCGCACGCCCGTAAGCACCATGTTTCTTGGACATCGCGGCCCGAGCGCGCTTTCAAAACCAGCTTAACCCGACATGGTCGATTCGCCTACACTGCCGCGATGCGCGGCATCAAGGGCCAGTATTTTCTCACCTTCGCGGTGGTCGGGTGCGTGTTACCTTACTTATCGCCTTACCTGGTGCATCGTGGATTTGACGAGGCCGGGGTGGGATTGATCCTCGGCTGCGGCGCTGCGGCCGTCATCGTGACGCCCGTGCTCGTGACGCTGTTGGCTGATGCGTGGTGGCCGGCGAGGCGGGTGATGGCGGGCGTGTATCTCGCCGCCGGCGCGGCTTTGACCGCGCTGTTATGCGTCGAGCGTTTCTGGTTGCTGCTGATCTGCTGGGTGGGGTTCCAACTCGCTTTTTGTCCATCATTTGCGCTCCAGGACGGGTTGAACTTCCAGCACCAGCACCGACGCCGCGCAGAGGGGCTGGCGGTGGTCCCGTACCATCAAGTGCGATTGTGGGGCACATTCGGATTCGTCCTGCCCAGCCTCGTAATGTACATGCTGCTGCGGGTGGGCGTGGCGCTGCCGGTCTCGCTGGTTGCGGGGGTCGTCTTTTGCCTCGCGGCCACCGCGTGGACACCATGGTTGCCGCCGACACGGGCCGCTGCGCATGACCCACGCGACCCCACCCGTGCGACCCGCCGCCTGCCCACGTTGCAGGCGGCGCGCGCAATGTGTGAGCCTCGCCTGCTTGTCTTCTGCACCGCGATGTTCCTGCTTCAGATGGCGGTCGCCGCTTATTACGGATTCTTCCCGATCTACCTGACCGACCAGATTCATGTCGACCAGCGTTGGCTCGGCTTGATCTTCAGCCTTGGCGTCGTACTGGAGATTCCGTTCATGCTCGGCTTTGGCGCGATCATCGCGCGACTGGGCCTGCGGCGACTGCTGTTGACGGGCATCGCGGTGTCGGCGATTCGGTTAGGCGTTTTGGCGGTATGGCCGTCGCTGGCCACGGCATTGTTCATGCAGGTATGCCACGGGCCAATGGTGCTCGTCGCGCACGTGGTGCCTCCGGTGTACCTCAACAGCCACGCCGACGAACGGTACCGCCACTCGATCCAGGGCATCTATCTCATGGTAGTAGGTGGCGCCGCGCGGGTGGCGGGCATGATCCTGGCAGGCCTGGCCGCCAGGCAAATGGGCATGACATCGATGTTCGCCGTCGCCGCAGGCATCTGTGCCCTGGCAGCGCTGCTGATCCTTGTAGCATTCCACGACCACGGGCGTGACCTCGATGCCGTGCACGACTCGTCACCCGCCCAGCAGCAGCCGGATGACCCCATAGCAGCACATGATCGTGCCGGGAAACAGCAGTAACAGGCCGACGTACCCGATCATATTCTGGGAACCGACCGACAATTGCCTTATCGGCCAATTGGCTAGGCCGCAGCCGTGCCGCAACATCCCGGCCGAGGTGACCACCACCGGCTTCGGTCGCGGTGCCCAGCGGACAGTACCTTGGGTCGGATCAGCGGTCGCATTGAACTCGGGCTGTTCGTCAAGCTCGCGCGCCACGTCCTGGGCTGTTGCATTGAACTCGGGTTCAGCCGCCGCGACGGATCGATCCACTTCGGCTTGGCAAGGCCCGCGGTCGCCCTCGTCGACCACGACATCTTTAGGGCGATCCAGGTCACCGATGACATCGAGTTCCGCCCCGGCCGCGCCGTCGGCGGCAACGACCTTAGCCGTATCAGCGCCGGGTTCAGCCGAAACAGCCTGCGGCTCGGCCGCCCACGCCGCCAACACGTCGTTCACCGTCTCGAAGTCACCGGCCACCGCATCGTCGGCCCGCTCGGCGAGCAAATCATCGATCTGAGCGACGGAAGCAGAATCGCCTTGGCCCACCGGTTGTTCGGTGGCCGGCTCGGCCGATGCCGCGGCCTCGTCTATCAACTGCTTAACCTGCCGGGCAAACTGTTGGTCTGGCTCGGACCCGCTCGTCTCGGTATCACCGACGTGATCGGACTCGCCGTTGATCTGTTCATTGACCTGCTGCGCCACCAGGCCGTCGACGCCATCCTGGGCGCCTAGTTGTTCCCCGGGTGCCGATCCGGTTTCTGATTCGGTCTTTATCTTGGCGACAAACGGCGATATCTCCTGGGCTGGTGCGGCGGGCACCTCGGCCACCGAGTCCGGTTGCTTTTCACGTATCTGGGCAATCAACACATCGAGATCTGCGCCCAGGTCCATGTCCTTGTCGAAAGGGGTTTGAGCAGCCATGATGAGAAGATTCCGCAACCAGACCGTCACGATGGCGGGCGACTGCCTCGACCTTATCGACCTGTTATGAACACCAATCCAGCCCCTTGCCCCGAGCAGCCAGGCAGCAGGCAGTCGCCCATGCCGCCGCGACCGTCCCATCGGTTCTATTGTAATGCGCTGGGGACATTTGGCGAGGATTTATCGGACGAATTGGTCACGCTCGACGACGATCAGGACCACCACGCTCGGACCGTGTTGCGCTTGAGCATCGGTGATCCGGTGGAGTTGTTTGATGGCGAGGGGACGGCGGCCGAGGGTGTACTCGAATCAGGCGGCTGCGTGCGCATCACGGCGGTGCGCCATGTCAAGCGGCGCATGCCGATGATCGACTTGGCGGTGGCCATGCCCAGGGCCCGCCGCGCTGACGACATGGTCACGGCGTTGAGCCAGGTCGGCGTGGATCGGCTGGTGCCCCTGCGGACCACCCATGGCGTGGCACAGCCTGGGCCGGGTCGGATCGATCGGTTTGCCCGAGCCGCCATTGAATCGGCCAAGCAGTGCCGCCGAGACTTCTTGATGCGCATCGATCCGATCACGACATTGAATGATCTGCTGGCACAGCAACACGATCTACGCCTCATTGGGCACGGCGAGGCCGAGGCGGTGAACTGGCCCGGCTTGGCCGAAGCAAACCGCGTGTTGATTTTGATCGGCCCGGAGGGTGGTTGGACGGCCGATGAACTGCAACAGGCCCGATCGCATGGTTGCGTGCCGTGGCGGCTGGGTCCGCACGTATTGCGCGTCGAGACGGCAGCCGTCGCCGCCGCGTCGATCGCGCGTCACCTAGCATCGTACGTCACGGCGCCGCCACCGCGCAAGTGATCATGGGGCCGATGCGCGCCAGTGTCCTGTCGCCTATACCCGAGACTTGCAGCAGATCACCGACCGAACGAAAGGGGCCGTGCTCAGCGCGATACTCAACGATCCTGCGCCCCAATTCCCGTCCCACGCCCGGCAACAGGGCAAGATGGTCGGCATCGGCACGATTAACATCAATCCGGATCGCTGCGCTGCGTGACGGTGCGAAACGACGATCGACCGGGCGCCGCAGCCACGATCCCCACGCCACGACCAGCATCAGGCAGACCAGGGCGCCAAACAGGCACATGCGTGGCTTATTCATGTTCGCTCTCGTTGCGTGGTCGCTCATCACATGCCGCCGACCACGGCGGTACTGTCATCGGGCGCTGCCAATTCCAGCAGGCTTCGTCGAAAAGTGGCGAGCCGGCGAAACGCGGGCTTCGGCTGAAGGTCGGTGCCAATCAACCCCCCCTGGGGCAACTCGATCTCGTCGTGATCGACCAACTCGCTCCAGACGACCGAATCGACAAACGGTTTGCTCAACCCGATCTGGAAGATCGCTTCGAGCCAGTGACTCTGCACCTGCGTCGACCACGGCTTGCGCCAATAGCCGCTGTTCAGGTCGGTGCGTTTCTTCTTTGACTTGGACTTACCCTTGACCGGCTCGACTCGCTGCACCTGATCGCTGGGGACCGCCAGGATCAGCGAGATCGGCTTGGCCAGCGTAGCATACATGTCGAGCATGGCGCTGATCTGCATCAGATCACGGGTGTATTGGCCCGACTGAGCCTGGCCCATCAGCATCCGGATCGAGAAACCGTCCACATTGACCGCGCTTTGCACGAGCTGATCGGCGTACATCAGAGGCGGAACGGATCGTGTGTTGTGGCTGAAATACTCACCGAATGGCTGGCGCAACTCGACGATCGTCCTGGCCGTCTCCTGCGTCTTCTTAACGAGCATGGTCGTCATCCGCGTCAGGTCCATCACCTGATTTAAGTTAAATGCGAAGTGGTCATTGACGTGCAACCCGGAGACGACGTTCCAGGTGGTGATCACGCCCGCGTATCGATCGACAACGCGCTCGACGTGCTCGTAGATCAGATCCCGGATCGTATCGAAGTCGTGCTCCCAGATATACAACCAGTCGGGGACCATGTGCGGCTCGAAGCTGACGATCGGCCCGGCAACCACCGGCTTACGCGTGCGTGCGATCCAGTCGATCCAGTTGTCCATCTTCTGCCAGCGGTATTCACCTTCTTCCGGTGCCAGATGTCGCCAGGAAATGGGCAGATAGAGAAAGTCGAAGTTGGCCGCAAGCCCCGCGCGCAAACCGTCGCCCTTGTGGTCGAGGTTGATACCGCAACCGATGGGATAATGAGGCAGGTTGCCGTTGAGCTTTCGCCGGTGCAGCAGCAGTTCTGAGTGCGCCAGCGCCAGTTCTTCACAGCCGTCGATTGCCGCCACGAGACAGTCACCCGCCAACCGATTGGCTTCGACCAGATCGTCCTTCAACTGGCACAGAGCCTCGATGAACAACCGCCGAGCCAGCGTGGCGCGTTTCATCACCTTGTGCTCCGGATCCAGATCGAACATGCCCCAGTCTTCCTGCTTGTGGTAGAGCCTCATTAACTGGTGACGCGCCAACTCGACGTGCAACAGGTAGGGCTCCTTGCGATCGGGCAGCAGGCAAGTTTGCAGTGTCAATTCGCCGCAGTCTCCAGCCGGTATCTGCAGGGCCAGCGCCGCAACACCCGGATCGTGCTTTTGGCACTCGATCACACCGCCGCGAAACTGCAGGTCACCGGGGATAGCGTTGCCGTTCGATCCGATCAGGTACGCATTGCGCAGCGGCCAGCGTTTGGCCGGTCGGTCGTCATTCAGTACCAGGAAACTTAACACGCCCATCTGCCTCGCCACTGCGTATAGCGGTTATAAACGGATCAATAACACCTCGGCCTGCCGTGACGTCGGCTGGTGGATCATCAACCGACGTCGCAACAAAGCACCCAAAGCTATTTTAATTGCAGCGACTCCGCCATAAATACTATGCGAGATGGTTCATCTATTGCAAAGATCCCGGCCGGGCAACGGCTTGGCACCCGCACGGCACCGCCGTGAACGGCCACCTGATCAACCGGCGAATACGGCCACGGCCGTCACCAGCCACATGATCACGGCGATAGCGACCTTGGCGACAGTGCCCCACAACCGGCCGATCGCAGCGCCTTTGCCGGCCTCGGTCGCCTGCTCATGTGATCGGCCTGCCCAGCGATCACCCAGGTAAGAGCCCGCGCCCGCCAACACGCAGGCTCCAATCAGTGTGCCCGCAACCGGCACCACCATCGTGCCCACCACCGCGCCGATCACACCGCCTACCAGGGCAAACATCGTGGCCCGGCGACTGCCGCCCGCCTTGCTGGTGCCGCGTGCCGAGGCGACGAACTCGAGCACCTCGCCCAGCACCGCCGCCGCCGCCAGCCCACCGACAACCCACCAGCCGATCCGTTCGGTCAGCAACTGGCCCACCCCCGTTGCCAGCAGCAGCATCCAGGTGCCCGGCAACTGCAGGACAACCATGATCACCGCCGCGGCATTAACCGCCAGCAGCAGCGCCAGCACGATCCAGATGACGATTTCACTCACCGATCGGGGTTCCCGTGGGACTGCCTCACCCTGATTATCCTAACTGCTTATCCGAGCAAGTTCGCTTGACGTTTCGGCCGGACAACGATAAATTGCGCCCGGTCCATGACCCCCCCGCCCCGAGACATTCCAAAGGAGTCTAAATATGTTCATTCTGCGACCATGTTTGGCTGTGGGCTTGGCGGCGATGATCTTGGCGGCAACACCACCGCGAAGCATGTCCCAGTCGGTCGAGATCGACCCCGCCGCCGCCAAGCACTGGGACGACTATAACCACTACGTGCGGATCGCACTGCCGGGCCTTGCAGCCGGATCTGCCGGCAATCTGATGAACATGGTCAACGATGAGCAACTGCTCGCGGTTGTTGAGGCCGGCGACTACGCCGATTACGAGACGAGCACCTTCCTGTTGGCCGCGAAGATCGAAACGCTCAGGGACGTGACCGGACAACTTGCTGGCCGGATCCAGGCCGCCCGGATCGCCCAATCGCGCGACCCCGAACGGATCGCCGCTGACATCGCGTTGCTGGCCGGCACGCAGCGCCAACGGCACAACGCGATCCTTCGCCTGCGCGCCGCCGGCCAGATTGCCGCGCCGCAGTTGCTCGATGTGCTCAACGATGAGGACAAGGCAAAACTCGTGCCCCACGTGCTGACCGCGATGGTCGAGCTAGGCAAACCACTGGTCTATCCCCTGTCCGAGGCGTTGCTGCAACTTGAGCCCGTGCAGATGGGGCAGGTGGCCCAGGTGCTGGCCAACATCGGCTACCCACGCGCGTTGCCGTACATCAAGCAGGTGCTGGAACGATCCGAGACCGACGAGCACTCGGCCAAGGTATTGCAGGTTGCATTCGATCTCCTTACCAGGGCGGCCAACACGCCTGCTGACATCAGCGCATCGGAATTGTTTCTGAGGCTGGGACACAAGTCATACGACGCGGGCACAAAGGGTAAATCCCTGCCCGGCTACGACCCGGCGACCGACGAGGGAATCATTTGGACGTATACGCCCCGCACCGGCTTGGCGCCCACGCGCGTGCCAGCGACGATCTTCGCCGACGTTGCAACCATGCACGCGGCCGAACGGGCGCTCGAGCTCGACCCGCTGCTGGACCAGGCATTGAGTTTGTGGCTGGCGTCGAACCTGAGGCGCGAGAACCGTCTTGAACCCGGGCAGATCGACCCGTCTCACACGAAGCGCCACAAGGCGATGTACTACGCCGTGATGGCCGGACCTCTGCGTCTCCACGACGTGCTCAACATGGCGCTCGAAGCATGGGACACCGAATTGGCGCTCGACGCCATCAACGCGCTGCAGGCCACCGCAGGTACCGATGCGTTGATCAATCACCAAGGCGCCACCCAACCGCTCATTACCGCGATCTCCTACCCTGACAGGCGTGTGCGATTCAACGCTGCATATGTCATGACGCAGACTCGACCGACCGACTCGTTTGACGGCAGCCATCGCGTGGTCAGCGTGCTGGCCGAGGCGGCCCGCCAGACCGAGCAACGCCACGCCTTGGCTCTGGGGCGGGACCAGGACACGACCAATCGGCTGGTCGTGCAACTGGGCGATCTGGACTATCGGGTCCTCAGCGGCACGTCATTGGATCAGGTCATCGAGGCGGTCAACGCCGGGCCCGGCATCGACCTGATTGTGATCGACTTGGGTGCCACCGCCACCTCGGATGTTATTGCGGAATCATTGAAGAGCTACAAGTTGGCTGGCGTGCCGATTCTCGCGCTCGGTGACGAGGCGGGCCAGGCGTCGCTGGCGCTGCAGTTCAAGGACAGCCCGCGTCTACACGCGGCGGTTCGAGCAGACGCCGCCGAGACTCTGCGCGGCGAGGTTGAACAGGCCGCCGCCGCGATGGCTGGCGCACCGATCAGTGCCGATGAAGCCGACGTCTTCGCCGCCACCGCCTTGCGCCTGCTGCGCGAGGTGGCGCTGGGCAGCAGCCCGACCTATGACGTGACCGACGCTGAGCCGACGCTGATCGCGGCGCTCAAAGACAAGCGTGAGCAGATGGTCGTGTTGGCCGGCCGCGTGCTCGAGTTGATCGACACTCAACAGTCGCAACTGGCAATCGCCCAAGCGGCGCTCGACATCGAACGCGCCCAGGACGTGCGCATCAGCCTGCTGGGCAACTTGGCGCAGTCAACCAAACAGTTCGGCAACAAGCTGGGTCGCATCCAGAACGATCGCGTGCTCGAACTGGTCCGCACCGCCGACGGCGAACTGGCCACGGCCGCCGCCGCCGCACACGGTGCAATGACGCTTCCGACGGCCAACGCAGTGAAACTGATCGCCGGCGACTGATCTTTCGTCGCCCCGGCGACCGCATGATCCGCCGGGGAATCCGGTGTTGTGTGGCCACGCCGTATCCCGCCACCCTCCTCCCATGAAAACCGCCCCGGGGTCACCCGGAGCGGTTGTGACGGCGTAGCCGTAAGCCGAATTCTGTTGCCGCAAGCCAAAGCCGCGGCGACGACCATTTATCTGGGCCCGCCGTTGCCGACGAGCTCGAGCGGCCTACCCGTCCCCATGCCCTAGCGGGCAATGGCCGGACCGGCCACCCCGTCTTGCGACGGGCGGGGACTGCTTGGCCTTGCACGCGGCGGGGTTTGCCATGCCCGCCCTGTCGCCAGAAGCGGCGGTGCGCTCTTACCGCACCGTTTCACCCTTGCCTGTGCCCCCAAACAACTCGGGGCCATCGGCGGTCTGTTCTCTGTGGCACTTTCCCTCGACGACCCGTTGCCAGACCGTCGGGTGGGCGTTACCCACCGCCGTGTCCTGCCGTGTTCGGACTTTCCTCACACCCAAACGGGCGCGCGGTCGCCACACCACGTCGTCACCACCGCATTATAGCTAGACTTAATTGATCAGCGACCAGCCTATACCATCGGATCGACCCGCGATGCCGCCGTACCACAGCCGAGTCCCGGCAGAGACATACCATGACCGACGACCTGCGATTAACCGACGAACAGATCCGTAAATTTCTCGCTGACGGTTATCTCGTGTTGCAGCCGAACCTTCCCGATTCGCTGCACGAAACGATATACCAGAACCTGCTCGAGCGCGTACCCCACAACGTCCGGGGTAATCCGGGCAACAACCTGCTGGCCTGTGTGCCGCAGATGCGCCACGTGCTGCACTGCCCCGTGGTGCGCGGCGCGCTGACGAGCGTGCTCGGCGAGGGCTGGTTCGAGCACCCGCACCGGTACTGTCACGTGCTCGAACCGGCGAGCGTGTCCGGTCAGCACGTGGACGTGGCGGCTGATTGCCATCAGGACAGCTACACCCCGCTGGGCCGGCCGCTGATCCATTACCCGCGGTACGTCCGGCTGATGTATTACCCACAGGGCACGCCGATCGAACTGGGCCCGACGCATATAATCCCCGGCACGCAGTATCACAGCGCATTGACCGATGACGACCGTCGTCGTGCAGCGCCGTGCACGGGCGCGGCGGGCACCATGATCCTGACGCACTTCGACCTGGGCCACGCAAAAGGGGACAACGTCGCCGACAAGCTGCGTTTCATGGTCAAGTTCATTTTCGTCCGCGCTTCTCAACCAACGGCGCCCACATGGAACTGTGACAGCGACCAGTGGCAACGCCCGTGCGATGTTGAATCTCAGTACGATCACGAACTGGTCTGGTCGCATCATTGGGACTGGATTTGCGGCAAGCGTGATCGTTACCAGAGCGCCCGGTCACGGCCGGACCTCGCGGTGAGCAGCGACGCAATCGACGACATGGTCGGACAACTGGCCGACGGCGATCCGGCCGAGCGCACCCGCGCGACGTACGCGCTTGGCCTGATCGGCGATAGCGCCATCGCGCCGCTTTGCGCCACCCTGCGCGAAGCGGGTCGGCGCAAGGATCACCAGCCCGATGATGCCGACTGGAACACCACGATCCGCATGCGCCCTGCCGCGCACGCGCTGGCGGGAATGGGCGCGCCGGCCGTCACGCCGCTGATCAAGCTGCTCGATGACGACAGCAACTGGGTGCGCATCAACGCCGCGTTCGCGCTGGGCGAAATGGACGCGGCGGCCGCTGCAGCCGTGCCCGACCTGATTCGATGCTTGGCAGACGATTGTGACCGGGTGGTGCGCACCGCCGCGGATGCATTGGGCCAGATCGGCCGCACCGCGCAAGCCGCGACACCTGCCCTGGCTCAATTGTTGCGCCAGCGACGGGGGGAGTGGAGCGTGCCGCAAAACAATAGGCCATGGTCGTCCGGTGACATGGTGCGCGCCAACGCCGCCATGGCGCTGGCCCGGTTGGCAGCCGCCGACGCCGAGCCGGACCTCATCGACGCCTTGGACGACCCCTGCGGTCATGTCGGCATCTACGCCATGCACGCCCTGCGCCGTCTCGACACCCCCGGCGCTGCTCGAGCGGTCGGTCAATATCTGGCTGCCAACCGGTGGGACTCATCCATCGACCCGCAACATCCTTTTTGAACATTCAGGCAATCGACACACGTTCGAGTCCACGTCCGACGTGCAAATCACCGGTGCGCATCTGGTAACATACCGTGATGACAACAAAACGGGTGCAAAAACTGTTGGACGATCACGGCACGGTGGTGATGCCCGGATTGTATGACGTGCTTTCGGCGCGGATTGCAGCGCGGGTGGGGTTTGGGATCGGGTTTATCTCGGGCTATGCGGTGTCGGCATCGGCGCTGGGTGAACCGGACATGGGGCTGCTGACGCAGGTGGAAATGATCGACCGTGCCCGAACGATCTGCCTGGCCGTCGAGATGCCGATCATCGTCGACGCGGACACGGGCTACGGCAACCCACTGAACGTGATCCGCACGATCGAGGAGTTGATCGCCGCGGGAGCGGCGGGCTGTTTCCTCGAAGACCAGCAATGGCCCAAGAGGTGCGGTCACATGCGCGGCAAGCGCGTGATCGATCGCAACGAATACATCGACAAGGTGCGCGCCGCGGTGGACACGATCGGCGGCCGGGACTTTTTTCTCGTGGCGCGTACGGATTCACTGGCAGCGGTAGGCATGGACGAGGCGGTGGCACGGATGAACATGGCGCGTGAAGCCGGCGCCGACGCCAGCTTCATCGAGGCACCCAACTCGACCGATCAGATGCGCCACATCTGCCGCGAGGCGCCTTCGCCGAACATCGCGAACATGATCGAGGGTGGCAAAACGCCGATGCTGCCCCGCGACGAACTGGCCGAAATGGGATATCAGTTGATCGTCCAGCCGCTGACGGGCCTGTACGCCGCGGCCAAAGCGGTCGACGCCGTCTTCACCACGCTGTACCGCCACCAGACAACGATCGGCGCGGAGGGCAACCTGATGAACTTCGAGCAGTTCAACGACCTGATTGGCGTCGAAGAAAAGTTCAAGATCGCCGAGCGGTACGGGGTCAAGTCATAGCGGCCGGCGTTCCGCCGGTTGCCCCGCATTTGCGCCGCTGACCGACGGTCGCGGGTTGGCGGATCGTTTCGCCAAGACACCGGTCATACATCCTTGCCCGGACCGGCGGATACCTGATGGAGGGCGGCGTTCATGAGCAACTCGTGCGTGCCGGGATGATCGTCGCCTTGCGATGGTCGGCGCTGGACGTAGCTGCCATCGCTTTGCATGTCCCACGCCTGGCGCTGGTCGTCGAGCATCACGGTAAGAGCCTGCCAGCAACGGTGGCGCAGCGGTTTGTCTTCGATGGGCGTAATCGCCTCGACGCGTCCGAGCAGGTTGCGGTACATCCAATCAGCCGAACCGATGTAATACTCACCGTCGACCGGATCAGGCTCGCCGTTCTGAAAGAAGAAGATGCGCGAGTGCTCGAGGAACCTACCGATGATCGAAATGACATGAATATTTTCGCTGACACCCTCGATACCAGGACGAAGGCAGCAGAACCCGCGGACAATCAGGTCGATCTGCACGCCCGCACTGCTGGCGCGGTAGAGCGCTTCGGTGATGCTTTTTGACTCAAGCGAGTTGATCTTGGCGATAATCCTCGCCTGCCTGCCGGAGCGATGGTGGTCGATCTCACGGTCGATCATGTCAATGAACCTGCGGCGCATGTTCACCGGCGCGACCAGCAACTTGCGATAGTCACGCTGCATGGACCTGCCGCTCAGGTAATGGAACAGCTCGACCAGGTCGTCGGTGTATTGGCGTTTGCAGGTAAACAGCCCGAAGTCGGTGTAGAGCCGGGCGGTGCCGGTGTGGTAATTGCCCGTGCTGATGTGCGCGTAACAGCGAATGCCGTCGCTATCCTCACGAACGACCAGGGCGGTCTTGGTGTGCGTCTTGAGGCCGACGATGCCGTACACGACGTGCACGCCGGCCTTTTCAAGTGATTGGGCCCAGTTGATGTTGCGCGCCTCATCGAATCGCGCCTTCAATTCGACAAGACAGAGCACCTGCTTGCCGGCCTCGGCGGCCTCTATCAACATCTCGATAAACGGGCTCTGTTCGCCGGTGCGATACACCGTCATCTTGATCGCCAACACCTTCGGGTCACCCGCCGCCTCCCGGATGAACCGTTCCACGCTGGCCTCGAAACTTTCGTAAGGATGGTGCACCAGCATGTCGCCCCGGCGGATAAGACTGAAGATATCCGTGCCCTCATCGGCCAGTTGAACCGGGACAACCGGCTTCCACGGCGTGTACCGAAGCGGGGCCAAGTTCAGATCAGAGATTGGATAAAGGTTCGTATAGTCCAATTCGCCGGGCATCTCGTACAAGTTGTCGGCCTCGAGATCGAGTTGCGCCATAAGAAATGCGAGAATCTCATTGCTCGGCTGCGGTGGATGCTCTAAGCGAATCACGCTCTCGAAGCGACGCTGACGCAACTCCTGCTCGACCATCTCGAGCAGGTCTTCGGCATCGTCTTCGTCACGCGCCACGTCCGCGTTGCGGGTGAGACGGAACAACATCTCGGCAACCACCTCCATGTCGATGAACAACTCGTTGAGGTGGTGACGGATCAGATCAATCAGGCTGACGAACTCGAAGATGCGTGGCTCATCCGCCCCGGTGGGCCGGTCGGGCTCGAGCAGGATCCAGGCCGGCAGCACCTCGGGAACCTTGACGCGGGCGAACAGTTGCTCGCCACGCTGCGGATGACGCAGGATCAGACCCAGCGACGTCGACAGGTTCGAGATATACGGAAACGGATGCCCGGGATCGACCGCCAGCGGCGTGAGCACGGGAAAGACGCTATCGCGGAAATATCGCGACGCGACGGCGCGTTGCTCGGCGGACAACTGTTGCCAAGTGAGCAGCCGTACGCCTTGCTCGGCCAGCATCGGGTGAATCACGTCGGTGTAGACACGCGCCTGCTCGGCGAGCATGGGCAGCACTGATTCGCGGATCGCGGCGAGCTGGGCGGCCGGCGCCATCCCATCCTGCGATGGCCGCACCACGCCGGCGGCGATCTGGCGCTTTAGGCCGCCCACCCGTTTCATGAAAAACTCGTCCAGATTGGACGTGAAAATGCCAAGAAAACGCACACGCTCGAGCAACGGGGTCCGCTCATCGACCGCCTCGTGCAGCACGCGGCGGTTAAACTGCAACCAGCTCAACTCGCGATTGAGAAGCGGCAGCACCGGCTCGGGACGATCAGCCCGGGGCTTCGACTGCCCCAAGTTCTCGATTTTTCCAGCGTTATGATGTGGAGCGGCCGCCATCGATATTCCAAGTGCCAAGATCGGGGATTGTTATGTGACCCGCCCACCTTTATTTCGACTGAAGCGGCTGGTGACCCAAGCAGCGCAGCGTTAATTTTACCAGCTTACTGCACCCCCACAAGGATTTACGCCACCATGGACAAACGACCTCATGTTCTGATTTTCAACGCCGATCAATGGCGTGGTGACTCGCTGGGCCACGTCGGCCACCCCGCGGCGGTGACGCCCACGCTCGACCGAATGGTCGAAACCGACTCTGTCAGCTTCCGCCACGCCTTCTGTCAGAACCCCGTCTGCACACCCAGTCGCTGCTCATTTATGAGCGGCTGGTATCCGCACGTGCGCGGACATCGCACCATGTATCACATGATGAAGCCGGACGAGCCGGTGTTGCTGAGAACTCTCAAACAACACGGTTACTTCGTCTGGTGGGGCGGCAAGAACGACCTGGTGCCCCCTCAACACGGTTACGACGATTACTGCGACATCAAGTACGAGCCACCGCCACA
This sequence comes from Phycisphaerae bacterium, assembly GCA_963577075.1. GTDB lineage: Bacteria > Planctomycetota > Phycisphaerae > Phycisphaerales > Phycisphaeraceae > CAUYYV01. The sequence continues at coordinate 376 of CAUYYV010000028.1, read as the reverse complement.
TAAGCATTTTCCCAATTGCGATCCTGATTGGCGCGGCCCGCCAAACGGCGACAACTACTATTCATTCTATATCGGCAGACTTGCCGGGCGCGCGAGCGAGCCGCGCCACCTCGACAGTGACTGGGACAATGTGCTGGGCGCAATCGATCTGATCCGCAACCGGCCGGCGGACAAGCCGCTGTGCATCTACCTGCCCCTGAGCTATCCGCACCCACCCTACGGTGTCGAACAGCCGTATTACAGCATGATCGATCGCGCCAGTGTCCCCCCCCGCATCGCGACACCTTCATCGTGGGACCTGCTGCCGGCCATGTTACGCGGCATCTACGAGCGACAACGGCTGCAATCGTGGACCGAAACGCGGTGGAACGAACTA